>NZ_JAZHCT010000021.1:0-132335 GCF_036541265.1 Paenibacillus sp. IITD108
GAATTTTCATATACATTTGGCCATTTCGAGGCCGCACCGACCATTTATGTATGAAATTTCATATACAATCGCGATTTTCGGGTCATCTAGGCCGTTTCTATAAGAAATTTCAAGCACAACCGTTACCCCAATTACATTTATAGTGCCTACAATTAATCGATAGCCTTCTACTATAGGTTAAAAGTTCAGTAGGAGCATGGATTAACTCTTTCGCATCATTATTGGATTAGTTAAAAACGGCTTGCCTTCTATTATACAAGAAGACAAGCCGTCAAGCTTTCAATTATTATTTCAAAGCAGCTTCAACCTCATCAACCATCTCAGCAACGGAGATTAGTCCGCCGCCAGATAGATACCAATAATCCGGGTTAAGGTATGCAACTTGATTTTCTTTGAACGCCGTTGTATTTTTAACCAAATCATTGTTCAACGTTTCTTTCGCGTTGCCAGAGCCTTCTACTACAGCATTGCGGTCGATGACAAATAGATAGTCTGGATTTTTCTCTGCAATGTACTCAAACGTCACTGGCTGGCCATGTGTCGATACTTCGATCTTCGTGTCAACAGCTGTCAAGCCGAATACATCATGGATGAGACCAAAACGGGAGTTCGGTCCATAAGCGCTTAGATTGCCTTCGTTTGCCAAAATAACAAGACCGTTTTTACCGCTTGCTGCTGCTATTTCACGAATTTCAGCAATTTTTTTATCGATTTCCGTTAGTGCCGCTTCTGCTTCAGACTGCTTGCTGAAAATTTCACCTAATGTTTTCACATTTGATTTGAAGGACTCCATGAAATTTTCATTGTCTACGCCCATAAAGATCGTTGGTGCAATTTCTGAAAGTTCTTTGTAGTAGTCAGATTGACGGCCAGAAATAATAATCAGATCCGGCTTCATGCCATGAATGGTTTCCATGTCCGGCTCTTTTAATGCGCCGGCATTCACGTACTTGGAATCCTTATACTTCTCCAAATAACCCGGAACGCTAGATTGCGGTACAGAAGCAACCTCCACGCCTAGCTTATCTAGAGTATCCAATGTACCAAAGTCAAATACTACAACTTTCTGCGGGTTGACAGGAACTGTATCTTCGCCAAGCGAATGCTTGACAGTAATTTCAGTAGGCTGTGCCGGGCTAGATGGCTCAGAAGAAGGATTGCTGGATGGACTGTTGGACGGCGTGCTGCTTGCCCCGCCCGAATTGCCGTCATTTTTGCCCCCGCATGCTGCCAGCACCATCGTTAGTGCAAGCACTAATATCGCTAATGTTAAGCTTTTTTTCATTTCTTCCACTCCTATATATATATTTATAATTTTTATGTGAAATAAACACCAATTCGATTGCCATTTATATGTTGAATTGGAATGTCCATATCATAAATACTGGTAAGTACATCTCGCTCAATAATATCGCTCGTCGGGCCGTCCTTCACAATTTGGCCGTCTTTAAGCGCGACGATATGATCCGAATAGCAGGAAGCAAAGTTAATATCATGGATAACAAGAACTACTGTTTTGCCAAGCTCCTCAACCAACCTGCGCAGCACCTTCATAATTTGAACGGAATGCTTCATATCCAAATTGTTCAGCGGCTCATCGAGCAAAATATATTCGGTGTTCTGTGCAATTACCATCGCAATAAAAGCGCGTTGATTTTGTCCGCCGCTCAGTTGATCCAAAAACTTATGCTGAATATCGGTCAGATCCATATAAGCTATCGCTTCATCGACCTGCTCCCAATCTTCCTTCGTCAGCTTGCCCTGCGAATAAGGGAAGCGTCCGAAGCTTACAAGCTCACGAACGGTAAGCCGCAAATTAATATGGTTGGACTGCTTCAAAATGGAGATTTTACGCGCAAGCTCCGTGCTTTTCCATGCTGAAATTTCTTTGCCGTCAATCAGCACCTCGCCTTTGTCCTTCGACATCAATCGGCTCATCATGGAAAGCAGCGTACTTTTACCCGCTCCATTCGGTCCGATAAAGGAAGTAATTGTGCCCTTATTAATTTTCAAAGAGACCTTCTGTATGACTGGCTTGCCGCCATAAGCTTTGCACACATCTTTTACTTCAATCATGCTTTACTCTCCTTTAGCAGCAGGTATAGGAAATATACGCCGCCTATAAAGTTAATAATGACACTTACTGTCGTCTCAAAAACAAATACGCGCTCCACGATAAACTGGCCGCCCACCAAAGCAATAATGCTGATTAGAATTGAGCCCGGAATAAGTATCGTATGGCGATAGGTGCCCATAAATTGATAAGCCAAGTTAACGACCAAAAGGCCTAGAAAAGTAATCGGACCTACTAATGCTGTTGAAATGGCTATCAAAATCGTTACTACAATAAGCATATTTTTCACGACATAATCGTAAGGAACGCCTAAATTAACGGAATGCTCTTTGCCAAGCGACATAATATCAAAAAACTTGGTAAACCTTGCAGAATACAAAGCTACAGCACCCACAACAATAAAGGACAACACCAGCAGATCTGTCTTCACATTATTGAAGCTGGCGAACATTTTGCCCTGTATAATGAGAAACTCATTCGGATCAATCAGCACCTGCATAAACGTAGTCAAGCTGCCGAACAGCGTTCCTATCACAAGACCGATTAAAAGCAGTAAGTACAAATGCTTCCCCTCTCGCTTAAATAATAGCCAGTAGAGAAAAGCTACAAACAAAATCATGCCTGCAACCGATAAAGAAAAGTTCATATACTTATTCGTAATCGGCATGCTCATCGAGCCAAAAGCAAATATGATAAAGGTTTGGGTTAGCATAAACAGCGAATCCAGGCCGATAATATTCGGAGTCAAGATTCTGTTATTCGTCAACGTTTGAAACACCAGCGTAGCGTATGCTATCGCTCCACCTGTCAGCGCAATGGCCAGCACTTTTTTCACTCTGCGCTGCAGGGCATAGTCCCAATTGCTCGGCAGATCGATAAACATAAAGGCTGCAATAGCTAGAACGGCCACTACGACAAGCATCGTTAGCTTAAGCTTCATTGGATCTCCTCCTCAATAGCAAATAGAGGAAGATCACACTTCCGAATACACCGACAGTCAATCCGATTGGAATTTCGTAAGGATATATAATCAGTCTGCCAAACACATCGCATACGAGCACGAAGGTTGCCCCGAGCACAGCAGTATGCGACAACGTTTTCTTCAGATTATCTCCCATGTACAGCGTGACAATGTTAGGAATAACTAAGCCTAGAAACGGAATCGTACCAATTGTAACGATGACAACTACGGATATCAGCGCTACAATAACAAGACCTATATTGACAACCAGCTTGTGGTTCAAGCCGAGATTGACTGCAAATTCTTCGCCCATGCCGGCAATCGTAAACTTATTCGCATATAAGAAAGCTACAACCAATAGCGGAATACTTAAGTACATTAGCTCATATCGCCCGCTTAGCACCAAGGAAAAGCTTCCCTGCAGCCAAGAAGAAATATTTTGAATCAAATCATTTTTATAAGCAAAAAAGGTCGTTGCAGCACTAATCACATTGCCGAACATCAGCCCGACCAGCGGAATAAATATGGCATCCTTAAACTTGATGCGGTCGAGGATTTTCATAAATACAAATGTGCCAACTAGCGCAAAAACAAAAGCGATAAGCATTTTTTCCATCGTCGATGCTGCGCCAAAAATCATCAACGCGACTAATATTCCAAGGCGAGCTGCATCATCTGTTCCTGCCGTAGTCGGCGAAACGAATTTATTGCGGCTCAGCTGCTGCATAATAAGTCCCGCGACGCTCATGCTTACCCCTGCAATGATAATACTTATCAGTCTAGGCAAGCGGCTGATCAGCATAATTTGCCACTGATCATCTGTCATATGCCATAACCCAAGCGGCGTTACGTTCTTCACCCCGATGAATAATGAAATAAACGACAGGATGACAAGAAATATAATCATATATCGAAGCTTCATCATAAACCTCACAATACCTTGTCGGTTACAAAGATAATCATTCTCATACAGAGGCAAAAAAAAATAGCCGCCATATTTATTTGATGTTTTCCATTATCCGTATCCATACCCGGATCCAATGATAATGATTATCACATATAAATAATAATGCACAATTATGTATGCTGTCAATGTAAATCGGCTTTTTGCTTATACTTCCTTTATATTTATTCATTATATGTGACAAGAACGTGAACAGACCTGTGATCGTACTAAGAATGTGGCAGAAGTTTTTTAAGCTTGGCCGAATATTCGTTCGTTAATGAAGGAACCGTTACAGTTTTAAAACTGCCGGTCAAGGCGGGCAACCGGTCGAAAAATGCAAAAAGAAAGGATAACTGTGAGCATGATTGGGTCTGAAAAAAGACTCACAGTAGCATCCGCCCAAACTTGATCACAGTATCCTTTTACCGTTGCTCGTTGACCTGACTATAACAGTTACATGTAAACATCCCGTCTTCTATACCGGACAGTACCCAAAGCAATCAATCCAGCTGTTAGAAGCAATGTTAGCAGTAGCGACGGAACATTCACCTCCTCGACAGGTATGCGCGGTGCATAGTGAAAGACGGAAAGCTTTCTGAACCACTCCGGCAAATTCAGGAGATTGCCCAAATAATCTATAAAGAAGGTAACAATTAAATAGCCCCATACCAGAATCTTCCATTGTGGAGCGGCGCCAATGATCAAAGCAGTCAGGCCAACAATAAAGAGAATCGCAGGTAAATAGGCAAATATCCCTTTTACATAGATGCCAAAAGCAATTGGCTCCGCCATAACGGCTGTTGATGCGGCATATAAGCCTGCAGCGGTCATGATGGAATAGAGAACAGCGCTCGCTGCGCTAATGCTCAAGGCCTGCACTAACAGCTTATAACGGGAAACAGGCCGAGCAAACAGCAGATCGAGCCTGCCTTTGGCTTCCTCTTTTAACAAACGAAACGGCACTTGAATCACAGGCACTGTAATAAGAATTGCCATAACGACCAGAATGACCGCCAGAAACTGCTCCGTCATGCTGTATCCTGCTGCTCCTTCAAGCATTTTCCTCATCATTTCATTTTGCTGAAAGAACGACTCCAAATCGCCAAAAATAGATCCATATGAAGCTCCAAGTATAAAAAAACCAATAGTCCAGCTGATGATCATCGTTCTTTGCCATCTGAATTGAAGCCCTATGCCTGTTTTGAGCAAAGCTGAAGCGCGTGCCGTTCCTTTTCGCCCTTTTAGGACGCCCGCTCCCAAATCTCGCTTATGATTTAGCCAAAATGCAGCTGCGCCTATAACACCCGCAATTGCTGCCGCAATAATGACCGGCTTCCATGTCGGCGAAACATACACATTCGTTTGATAGCTCCAAGCTAACGGAGACAGACTCGACCAGTCGGTATTTTCAATATCCGTCATGGCCCGAAATAAATAACTAATTCCCAAAATAGCGAAGCTAATGCCTACCGTGCTTCGATGAGAAGCGGCCGCCTGCGCGATTAAAGCAGTTATTGCTGCAAAGCAAAGCCCCACCGAGCCGAGCGAAGCACCAAACAAAAAATTATCGGCTATTGGCATGCCTTCAATATTTAATATAGATAGTCCTGCCCCTAGCAAAATTGCAAGTGAAAAATTGATTGCAAACAGTTCCAAGCAGGCTGAACCAAGCTGAGCTAGCCGTCCTGCCGAGCGCGATCGAATCAGCTCAAGTCTTCCCTCCTCTTCATCCTCCCGCGTATGTCTCGCCATCAATAAAATATTCATAATTGCTGCAAATATAGCCATAAACAGTATCATTTCATGGCCAAACATAGCACCGCTAGTATAGTTATCGATTCCTTCCGAGGGACCAATCATCGCGATCATTGCAGGATTTTTCAGAGCTTCCGCTATTGCCTGCCTCTCAACAGAAGTAGGAAACATCTGGGCTAGCGAGATTGCCACAGTCATTGACAAAACCGTAAAGCCTGCAAGCCAAAGCATTATGCCAATCCGATCACTCCGCATATGCAAATAAAAGAGCCGCACTGTCCCAGTAAACTTATGCATCTCCTGCACCTTCTTTTTGGTAGTGGCCCATAAATAACTCCTCAAGCGTCGGAGGCGTGCTTTCCAAATACGTAATCGTATACTTGCTCAAGTGCTGAAGAATTGGGTTTAAAGCTGATGCTTCAGCCTGGAACGAAATCCGGCATCCTTCCTGCTTCAGCTCGTAAATGCCCGGCAGCTGATCCATTTCCGCCGCTTCTTCATTCGTTTCCACCTTATAAAAATGGCGCGTTAAATGCCGCAGCTCCTGCAACGTACCTGTTTCAATTATTTCTCCCTCGCGAATAATCGCAACACGATCACAAAGCTTCTCCACTTCCGAAAGAATATGGCTGGAGAGCAGCACTGTTTTCCCAGCAGCCTTCAGCTCCAGGACTGACTCCTGAAATATCCTTTCCATTAATGGATCAAGCCCGGAGGTTGGCTCATCAAATATATATAAATCAGCATCTGAGGCTAAAGCCGCTACTAGCGCAACCTTCTGACGATTTCCCTTGGAATAGGTTTGGCATTTTTTGCGGGGATCGAGCTCAAACCGTTTAATATAGAAATCCCGCTGTTTATCATTTTTCTGGCTGCTCAAATTCATCAATAAATCAATCACTTCCCCGCCGGTTAAATTCGGCCATAAATAAACATCGCCTGGAACATAGGCTATTTTCTTATGAATTTCCACAGCCTCCGCCCAAGCGTCTTTATTAAAAATTTTCATTTGTCCGTTAGACGGCTTAAGCAATCCAAGCATAATCCGGATCATCGTAGATTTACCCGCGCCATTAGGCCCGATAAATCCTAATATCTCGCCTTCTTCTACCGTCATATTAATGTTTTTTAGAGCATGAACGGTTCCGAATCTTTTACTGATTTGTCTCGCTTCAACAAAACTCACGGCCTTCACCTCTCAGTTTTGAACTTTTAACTCAATTACAGTTCAAAATATACGCTGTTTATTAACAATTTGCAATAGTTTTGAACTTTTTTTATTAGTAAAATTCAAAAGTCATATGGTATGATAGGCTTGAGGTGACAGGATGAACGGTTTTGAAAAAAGAAAGCAGCAAAAAATGAATCAAATTTTGCAAGCAGCTACTCATTTATTCAGTACGAACGGCGTACAGCAAACTTCTGTGTCAAATATCGCCAAGGCTGCTCATGTTTCGCAGGTAACCATTTTTAATTATTTCGAGTCCAAGCAAAAGCTTATTGAGCAAGCCATTCAGCATTTTATGGATATAGAGCATAGTAAATTTCATGACATCGTCCACAGTAAAGAGCTGTCTTTTGCTGAAAAAACAGAAAAGCTCATTATTAATAAATCAACGTTAGCCATAACGATTTACCCAGATTTTTATGAAATCATCATGCAGGAATACGCCAAGCCCGACAGCTGGATCAGTCAATCCTTTTGGGAAAGGGGTATGGAGCTTTTTCACTTATTTTTCGAACAGGGCAAAAATGAAGGAATGATCGACCCAAGCCTATCCCACGAAACGATTTTCTTTTATATCGATATGATGACCTCCTATTTGCAAAAGGAAGAGGTTTATAAAACAATACTGCCTCATACAAAAGAGATTATGAATTTGTTTTTTTACGGGATTGCCGGCAAGCAGAATAAACAAGAAGAAAAGCTTTAGTAGGCTTAATTAAAAAAAAAAGATCGCCCCCTGCCTGATTATCCAGACGCTTGGCGATCTTCTTCCTTTTTATATTATAAAATTACACCATCTTTGAATATAGCGATTTCTTTAAAGCCATTGCGTTCATTATGCGTTTGAACCTCGCCGGAGGCAAGGGCAATCAGCTGCTCCCACAGCTCATCAGTAAGCTCCTCCATCGTTTTTTCAGTCAGCAATCGTCCAGCGTTAAAATCAATCCAGTTCTTTTTACGCTCGGCCAAGCTGTTGTTCGTCGAAATTTTAACGGTTGGCACTGGTCCGCCGAACGGCGTGCCGCGACCTGTCGTAAAAAATACAACATGGGCACCGCTGGCTGAAAGCGCCGTAACCGAAACTAGATCATTGCCCGGCGCCTCAAGTAGGCTTAATCCGCGCTTCGTCACTCGCTCTCCGTAAGGAACGACATCGGA
The DNA here is from genome assembly GCF_036541265.1 of Paenibacillus sp. IITD108. Classification (NCBI taxonomy): domain Bacteria; kingdom Bacillati; phylum Bacillota; class Bacilli; order Caryophanales; family Paenibacillaceae; genus Paenibacillus; species Paenibacillus sp. IITD108. The sequence continues at coordinate 8,123 of NZ_JAZHCT010000021.1, forward strand.
TACGACCGCATGACCTCCTTTTTGCGTACAGCCTAATGACTTCTCCTCCAGCGTTGTAATACCGCCTGCAACGTTGCCCGGTGACGGATTTTCATAAATTTCCTGATCATGCTTAATGAAGTATTGCTTGAAATCATTAATCAAATGAACGATACTTTCAAAGATTTGCTCATTCTCCGCGCGATTCATCAGTATCGTCTCCGCTCCGAACATTTCCGGAACCTCAGTCAAAATGGCAGTGCCTCCTGCTGCAATCAGCCGGTCGGACACAGCCCCTACCAGTGGGTTAGCTGTAATTCCGGATAAGCCGTCAGAGCCGCCGCATTTTAAGCCCAGCTTAAGTCTGGATACCGGGACTGGCTCACGTTTGAACTGCTCAGCATACTCAACCAGCTGCTCCAGCAGCTCCATTGCCTCTTCTATTTCATCCGCAGCATCCTGCGATTTTAAAAACTTAATGCGCTGCTCGTCAAACTCGCCGATCGCTTTCCTAAACAGCTCAATTTGATTATTCTCACAGCCAAGCCCAATAACAAGCACGCCGGCAGCGTTAGGATGATGGGCAAGCGAAGCGAGCAGCTTCTGGGTATGCTTCAAATCATCTCCGAGCTGCGAGCAGCCGAATGGATGGGCAAAATGATATATGCCGTCTACACGATCACCGAATTCCATTGAGCCTCTGCGTGCAATAATTTCACACGTCTTATTAATGCAGCCTACCGTATTAATAATCCATATTTCATTGCGAATGCCAACCTCACCATTAGGCCGGACATAACCTTGGAAGGTCCGCTCTGCTGCCGCAAGCTCAGCTTGAAGGCTGCTCTGCGCTGCTTGCCCGGCTGACGCCGTTTTAACTGCTTCAACCGGCTCATAGGAGTAATCAAGAAAGCCTTTAAGGCCAGTGCCCATATTATGAGTATGAATCCAGCAGCCTGGCTGCAAGCTCTCCTTCGCCTTACCTATGGAATAGCCAAACTTTAGAATATCATCACCCTGTTGGACAGGTCTTGTTAAAATTTTATGGCCGGAAGGAATATCTTCCGTCACGGTTAACTGTCCTTCTTCGAGCTCAATCTTATCGCCCTTTGTGAATGGCTGAAGTGCAATAACAACATGATCCTTTTCATTTAACCTTACCCAGCTATTCATTTGCTGCACGCTCCATTTCTACAATCGCTTGCTTCAGCTCCGCCGTCAAAGCGGGACGAAGCTCTGCCACATTACAACCCCAAATATCCGAAGCAGCAAGCAGCAGAGCGATCGTTTCGCCAAGCGGCTGTTTGCTTCCGGCAGCTTCCCGCCATATTCCAGCTACCTTTGCAAGCATTGTCTCGTCGTCGCGAACTAGATAGGATTCTCCTTTAAGTGTCTTGCCAGCATATCCTTCGGCTGTTTGCTCCACCTTATAATATCTGAGCAGCCCGGCAAATCCCTTCAGCAAGCCTTGCGGTACTTTCTCCCCACGCTCAATATAGTAAAGAAGAGAAGGCAGCAATCTCGTAGTAAACTTGCTCAAGCTGTTCATAGCAATATCGGAAAGACGATGGCGAATAAACGGATTAAGAAATCTTTCATATACCTCGGTTGCGTATTTGCAAAGCTCCTCTTGCCCCATCGGCAGCGCCGGAATAATTTCACGCTCTACAGTTTCTTTTACAAATGCCCCAAGCTGTTCATGCTCTATCGTTTGGCGCACCTGTTCCATCCCATGCAATATCCCAATCGGTGTCATCAATGTGTGCGCTCCGTTAAGAATACGCACCTTGCGGGTTTGATAAGGCTTTAAATCCTCTACCCAGTGTACGTTCAGCCCAGCCTTTTGCAGCGGCAGCAGGCGCTCCAGATCGGCATCCGCTTCTATCGCCCACAAATGATAAGGCTCTGCAGTAGTAAGCTGACCGTCCTTATATCCCCATTCCTCGAACCATTTGAATGCCTGCTCATCATCCGGATAGCCCGTTACAATACGGTCAACAAGTGAGTTCAAAAACTGGTTATGTTCTAAGATCCATTTTTTAAAAGCATCTGGATAGCCCCAATCCTCGCTGTATTGCAGCACACACTCGCGAAGACGGTCGCCGTTGCGCTCCAGCAGCTCGCATGGCAAGCATACTAGCCCTTTGGAAGGATCGCCATTAAAAAAAGTATATCTTTCAAAAAGCAGCTTCGTTAATTTTCCCGGATAGGAATGTATCGGTTCGTTCTCCTTAAGCGCCTCCGGCTTGTAGACAAGTCCCGCTTCCGTTGTATTGGATACGACAACCTCCAGCGACTCGCTCTTCGCCAGCTCCAAAAATTTATTCCACTGCGAATAAGGATCGAACACCTCGCCGAACACAGAAATAATTTCCCTGCGCTCCACGTTGATTCCATTTTCCAAGCCGCGAATTACTAATGAATATACACCTTCCTGCGCAGCAAGAGCATCGATTTTGGGCTTGCCGCTTATTCTCGGCTGCGTAACTGCAATAGCGCCCTCATACAAGCCCTGCTGTCTGCAGGAATGAATCATCCAGTCAAAAAAACCTCGCAAAAAATTGCCTTCGCCAATCTGCAGCACTTTAATCGGGAGCTGTGCGGTCTGCTGATGCAGCTGCTTCTGCTGCTCGGTCCACTTTTCTATACGCCTATGAATAGTAGTATTCATCTGTTTACCCCCTCGGTTTAATACCTTCATTATATCGAAACAATAATGAGCCTATAAATACACTAATAAATCATATTTGTACTCTTTTTTGATGTTTGCTACACTATTTATGAAGAAATGGAGGGATAGCGATGAATCCATACCGCAGGCGCTTCGACAATCAATCCGTATTTCCATTTGAATTTGTTTATAAGGATACAAAAAGCGCGCAAAATGAGCTGCCTAATCATTTGCACGACTGGTATGAAATTGCTTTTATATATAGCGGCAGTGGAACTTTCTTTATTGACCAGGCTTACTACGATGCTGAGCCAGGCGATTTGTTTCTGATTCCGGCCAATACGATTCACCGTTCTTTTCCGCAGCAAAACAATCCCAAAACAGCAACTGCGATGTTCTTCAACGCATCATTTGCGTACAGTGCTCCGTTAGGTGATTCCTATACGTATTTGCGCTGCTTCGAGCTTGCCAAGCGGGAGCGAGCCTATCGTCATAAGCTTCAGGCGGAAGCCCAGACTAGTTTGATCGCAGCGCTAGATCGCATTCAAGCAGAGCTGACGCTGCAGCAGGTCGGTTACCGGCAGGCAGTCCAACTGGAGGTGCATCGCATGCTGCTGGAATTCAGCCGGCTCGACAGCCTTGCCGGCCATCATGCTGCAGGCAGAAGCTCGGAAGAGATGCCGGATTGGCTGGAAAGCTCGTTCAGCTATATTAACGAGCATCTGGAGCAGGCGGAATACTTGCGGCTTATCGAGCTTGCCAAGCGCGCCAACGTATCCGTTGCCCATTATTCAAGATCATTCAAGCGATTTACCGGTATGAATGTAACGGAGTTTGTCACTACGAAGCGAATCATTCGAGCGAAGGAGCTGCTGCGCGAAAAAAACAGCAATGTGGCCGACATAGCGCTGGCTTGCGGCTTCGAGAGCATTCCACATTTTCATCGGACATTCAAGAAGCTGACCGGCACAACGCCGGCTGGCTATAAATATAACGAATGAAGGACACACGCAAATGACCTCATCCGCCGTTGCCGGGTTTGAGGTCATTCTTATTTCTCAGCTATATAAAATTAGTAAATCGTGCGGCCTTGCTCATCGGCAATGCCTGACTTGCGGAAGAAGTACGTGTTGACGACGTCTCTCCAATGCTTGGCGCTCTCCAGCTGGATTTCCGCTCTGCCCAGCACATGCTCGTAACGATCCTTATCGATCACACCCTCGAGCTTTTTCCAATTGTTTATTTGCTCTTCAACCTGCTCTACCCCTAAGAAGTGTGTATCGTAAATATGCTGGATTACTGTTTTACCAGAATGCAGCTTATGCGTATACGGCACATGATGGAAAAATAGCAGCAAATCATCTGGACAAGCAGATACATCCTCATAGATCTCGGCATGCTGCTGTGCATACTGCGCCGCATAGCCTGTCCCTGTAGCTTCCGTACGATCTACGCCAATCCCGTCACGATCGGCAAAATGATACGTGCCCCACTTAGAATATTCATAGCCATCTATATCAGGGCCATAGTGGTAATGCGGAGTAACCATCCAGCCCACACCAAGCGGAGAGGTATAGTTCTCATAGGTTCTCCATGATCCCATCAGCCAGCCCACAATAATGTCAACTGCCTGCTCGTCTGGGCCGAACGTTTGATAGGTCCACTCCTTGGCAATTCTCTCGGCCGACAGCTCCGGATTCCAGAGCAGACGGCCATAGCCGTATAAATTAGCTTGCGCCAAATGATGTCCTGTCCAGTTATCGTCATTACCGATGCTTGTAACTGCTGCTATGCCCGAATGTGTGTAGGCGTACACTTGACCAGCTGCGATTTTTTTAATCGTAGTTCCTTCACCCTGCAAATACGTGTCATATTCAAGGGCTTCCTTCCATTGGGGTATCAGATAGCATACATGCCGCTGCTGCCCTGTGTATTCCTGCGTAATTTGAAATTCCATCATTTGATTCGTCTTTTCCATTGCTCCGAATAATGGAGATACCGGCTCTCTAACTTGAAAGTCCATTGGACCGTTTTTTATTTGCAAAATAACATTGCTTCTAAACTCGCCGTCCAGCGGCTTGAAATGATCATATGCCGCCCGCGCGCGATCCGTCGAGCGATCCCGCCAATCCTGATGGCAGTTATAAACGAAGCAGCGCCATAAAACGATGCCGCCATAAGGCGCCAGTGCATCTGCCAGCATATTAGCACCATCCGCATGATCCCTGCCGTATGTAAACGGACCAGGACGGTTTTCGGAATCAGCTTTTACAAGGAACCCGCCGAAATCTGGAATGTAGCTGTATACCTCCGCTGCTCTATCCTTCCACCATTGCTGCACCTGCTCATCAAGAGGATCGGCTGTCTCAAGCTCGCCCAGCTCGTAAGGTCCCGCGAAGTTAATACTTAAAAACAGCTTGATGCCATAGCCGCGGAAAACAGCGGCGATCTTGGCCACATCAGGCAAATAGTGCGCGGTGATCAGCTTTGTCTCCTGCAAAAATACGTTGACATTATTAATAACAATGCTGTTAATGCCGATGGATGCCATCATGCGGGCATAGTCTTTAATGCGCGGAGAGTTTGCCAAAATTTGATATTGGTCATAAAAAATAGATCGTCCTGAATAACCTCGCTCGATCGAGCCGTCCATATTGTCCCAATGATTGATCATACGCAATTGGAAGTATGGCTTTTCAGCTATTGCAATTGGCTGATTAATCTCTCCGGCCTGCAATAATCGAAGAAAGTGAAATACGCCATACAGCAGACCGCGGTCCGACAAGCCAGCGATAACAATGGTATTATTCTCTACCGATTCACGAATAAAAAAGGCTTCCTCCCCCATTGCAGCCAGCTCGGCAGTCACAAACAATTGCTCATATTGAGCCAATTGCCCAACGACGCCTACAACTATTGCAGCATGGTTGCCAGCCTTCTCCATAACAGCTGGCGCTTTGCCAGTAAGTCCGGCAATCCCTTGTGCCAGCTCTTCCTTGGCCGTTTGTGCAACAGCGGTTTGCTCCCCTACAACGACAATTTGCTTCAAATAAGGAGCCATCGCCTCCGTTTGCTTTCCTTGATCATAGCTCAACCATGCTTGATAGCCTTTACTATTCATGTAACTTTTCCTCCTATTTCATTCATGCGCTAGCATTGTCCTTCTTTCGTAAGCTTAAAAGCTGCATGATGTATATACGAAACGATTCCCCTTCCATACTACCACACTTGTATGGTAGTATGGAAGGGTGAACAATTGAACCGTCAGAGGTGAATATATGTATTTGGGTGAACGTCAACAATCGCTCTCGACTAGAGAAATGGTTTATAGAAAGCTGCGCGAGCAGATTATTACAATGGAGCTGGCTCCCGGCACTCCGCTATCCGAAAATGAAACTTCGACCTTATTCGAAGTTAGCCGAACACCTGTCAGAGAAAGCTTTATGCGCCTTGCGCAGGAGGGGCTTGTTCAAGTATTGCCGCAGCGCGGCACCTTCGTCTCCTTGATCGATACCGACTTGGTCGAGGAAGCTCGTTTTATGAGGGAGCAGCTGGAAGGCGCTGTTATTCAGCTGGCATGCCAGCAATTTGATCAGCAGGCGCTGCTTCAATTAGAAATGAATTTAAAGCAGCAGCAGCATATTATCGAACAATCCGATCATAAAGGAATGTTCGAGCTGGATCAGCAATTTCACGGCATCCTGTTCGAGGGCTGCAACAAGCTCAATACTTGGAATGCCATGCAGCAGCTGACTGTGCATCTGAATCGCAGCAGAAGATTAATGCTGGCGAGCGACCGCAATTGGCAGCATCTGTACGAGCAGCATCGCCAAATGTACAATGCTATCGTTGCGAAAGACGCCGAGCTCGGCAAGAAAATTATGGATCAGCATATTAACTTAAGCGTTCATGACCAAAAGCTGTTGAAGGAGAAATATCCTACTTACTTTAAATAACGTGATCTTTTCATAACGTACCGCAAAAATACAAAATAATTCATGTGCAAGTTTTGATAAAGTGGATTAATTACAATGCTGCTCCATTTAAAGGAGAGGGAGAGGGAGAGGGTTAAGCATGAAAATGACATTTCGTTGGTTCGGTGAAGGCAATGATCCTGTTCCGCTAGAATATATCAGGCATATTCCTGGCACAGATGGCATCGTATGGGCGCTGCATGATATTCCTGTGGGCGAAGTGTGGCCTATTGAAAAAATTCAGGCCGTTAAAGCTCAGGCAGATGCAGCCGGACTTCACACTGACGTTGTTGAAAGCGTTAATGTGCATGAGGATATTAAGCTAGGACTGCCTGCGCGGGACCAGTATATTGCGAACTATAAAGAAACGATTAAAAACCTTGCCACAATAGGAGTCAAAGTCATTTGCTACAACTTTATGCCAGTATTCGATTGGCTGCGTACAGATTTGTTCAAGGAGTTGGAGGACGGCTCAACAGCATTATTCTATGAAAGCAGTCGAATAGACAATATCGACCCTTTTGTGCTGGTGGAACAAATTAATGCCGATCGTTCTATGACAATGCCGGGCTGGGAGCCTGAACGCCTGCAGCATCTTGCGAAGCTTTTTGAAGCTTATCGCGAGGTTACTCCAGAAAAACTATGGGATAATTTAAAATACTTCCTTGATGAAATCGTCCCGGTTGCAGCCGAGCACGGAATGGCGATGGCCATTCATCCAGATGACCCGCCTTGGCCGATCTTCGGCTTGCCGCGCATTATCAATACACAGGAATCGCTGCGCCGCCTTGTCAGCCTGCATGATCATCCCGCCAACGGCATTACGCTATGCTCCGGGTCACTAGGCGCTAATCCTGCCAATGATATCGTGGCTATGATTCATGAATTCAAGGATCGCATTCATTTCGCTCATATACGCAATGTTCGGGTGTACGACAACGGCGACTTCATCGAAACGTCGCATCGCACACAGGATGGGACAGTCGACATTGCAGGCATCATGAAAGCTTACTATGATATTGGCTTTACCGGCTATGCGCGCCCTGACCATGGACGCCATATTTGGGGCGAAAAGTGCAGGCCTGGATACGGCTTGTACGACCGCGGACTAGGCATTATGCATCTTTGGGGATTATGGGACGCTTATCACTATGCGGATACGAAGAAAGGAGAGTAATGAACGATGACTGCTAAACAACAACCTGTACATGAATCCCTGCAAGGAAAAGTGGCTGTCGTTACCGGCGGCTCTGGCGTGCTGTGCCGTGTCATGGCATTGGAGCTTGCCAGACAAGGGGCGAAGCTTGCCATTCTGGGCCGTACGCCTTCCAAAACAGAAGCCGTTGCTGAAGAAATTCGCGCAGCAGGAGGCACCGCCATTGCCGTGCCTTGCGATGTTACCAGCGCAGATAGCGTGAAAGCGGCTGCCAAGCTGGTACAAGAGCAGCTTGGCGCATGTGATATTCTTATTAACGGCGCAGGCGGCAATCATCCAAGCGCTAATACAACAAATGAAATTTATAGGCCGGAAGATACAGGCAAAAACAATATAACGACCTTTTTCAATTTAAGCATTGATGGCTTCCGCCAGGTGCTCGATTTGAACTTTATCGGCACTTTGATTCCTTCGCAAATTTTTGCGGAGCAAATGCTGGATCGCCAGAGCCCGGTCATTATTAATATTTCATCCATGAGCGCTCCTTCTCCTATGACCAAGGTGCCGGCTTACAGCGCAGCCAAGGCCGCGATCAACAACTTTACGCAATGGCTGGCCGTTCACATGGCCGAATCAGGCATTCGCGTCAACGCCATCGCTCCCGGCTTCTTCCTGACAGAACAAAATCATAAGCTGCTAGTTAACGAAGACGGCTCGCTTACCGAACGTTCAGGCAAAATCATCTCTCATACACCGATGAGACGCTTCGGCAAGCCTGAAGATTTACTTGGCGCCTTGCTATGGCTCGTCGATGATACCGCTTCAGGCTTCGTTACCGGAACGACCATCCCTGTCGATGGCGGCTTCATGGCCTACTCAGGCGTGTAAATCAAGCAATTTAAAAGGGATTCTGCTGCGGTCAAGTTTGAGCGGAGGGCTGCTGTTGTCCGCAATGAGCGAAATGGTCACATATTCCGTTATTTACCTTAAAACTGCCATTTTTTTATTTTCGCGGACACCCATTCCGCTATACAGTTTTAAACAGGGCTTTTTCTGCGATTTATTGTCCAATAACGGAACGTCTGTCACTTTGCTGCCTCAAAACTGCGATTTTAGACGCAATAGCGGAACGTCTGACCAGCTAGGAAGATTGCTGATTCATTGGGGATGAAGCAACATCGAAAGGGTGGCGCTGCGATCAAGTTTGGGTGGAGGGCTGCTGCTGTACGCCAAATTTTGGGTATATATCAAACTTAAAATGACCTTCATAGGAAGACTCTCCCACTTCTCCATCCTCACAAGCGTACAACAAAGCCCCATTCCGGTCGGAACGGGGCTTTTAAGCTTTTAAAACTTCACAGCATCGAGCGGCGCCAATCCCAATAACAACACGCTCCCTGATGCTTATTATCTACACTGCGTTAAACGACCTTCATAATGATTTCCTCATACTGCTCATTAAAGCTGATATGCAGGTCCTTATCCTCTACATACCATACATTGTCTTCCTCCAGGAAGAACTGTATGCCTTCCACATTCGCCACCAGTCCTGGACTGCGTGGCTCTTCCTTTGCAATCCCGAGCGATAAGCCGGGATGTACGCTGCCGCACCCTCCTAGTCGGACAAAGATGCGTAAGCTGTCACCTTCGCTTAGATCCATTTCCTGCTTATACCATCTTGCAGCTTGCTGTTCTACGATCAGCTTCATCACTTATCACTTCCTCAAAGGGTACTTTAGTCTATTTTAGCCTATTTATGCCCTTTGGTCACCAATTATGATTAATGATCGACAGCCGTACTTGATTTTAAATAATAGGAAGCCGCAAATAATGCTGCAGCAATAACCGCTACAGTAGAAGCCAGCGACCAAAAAACCATCATCGGCGCCGCTATGCTGTCCATTACCGTCTGATAAGCATACCCGCTTAAAGCGCCTGGGCTCCACTTCATATATTTAGGCAGCAGCGAGGCTGACAGTGAAAGAACAAGAATGACACCAATAGCAGAAAAAGCTGCGCCTGCGCCGCTTCTAAGCAGCGTACTGAACAATATGGTTAAAGTGACAATAAGCGTAAGCCAAGTCCCATAAACAAGATAACTATTTAAAAATAACACGAGCTTTACTTCACCAAATAAAACGATTGTATAATAATAGGCTGCTCCATACCCTAACAACAGCGCAACCCATGCCAAAATCGTATTGGCTGCCCATTTGGATGAAATAAAGAACCAGGCGGGGATTGGCTTAACCAATATTAAAGAAGCAATGCCGCTATTGCGCTCAGCGGAAACAGCACCCATTCCGACCAGCGCAATGACAAGCACGCCAATCGTGCCGTATTGCTGTAAAGTAGAAGCCAGCACCTCAACCGCACTTGGCATAGGAATATCGATTACTGTGCCAGTCGGCAAATTGCCCGCCTTCTCTAATATAAGAGGCATATAATAGGTTGATAATGGCTGCATAATGCCAAGCACCATAAATACCAGCGGTACCCACACAAGCTTAAAGCTGCGAACCTGCTCCAGCAATTCCTTTTGCAGCATAGCCGTCCAGCGAGCAAGCCCTTTTGTTCTGTTCAATTGCACCGTGCTCATCGCTCGCTCACCACCCTCATAAATAATTGCTCAAGCGATGAATGGCCGACTTCAAGCTTGCTGATTTTCAGCTGATTGCGGGTTAAGTGCTCCATAAGCCATTGCCTTCCCTCGTCAAGCTGCTGTGCAGTAAACAAAATTAACCGCTCCTGCTTTTCAATATTATCAAACAAAGGTTTTCCTGAAACAGAGCTTACAGCAGCTTCGGCAGCGCGAAGCCATGATTCAAGCTTCTGCTTGCCTTCAGAGCCTTCTCCCTCCAGACGCACCTCTATAATCGGCTGGCGGTGCTGCTGCTGGACTTGCTGCAGCGAGCCCGAAAGTGCCACCTCGCCCTCACGAATTATTATAATATCATCGCAAAGCTCCTCCGCATCATGAAGTACATGCGTGGAGAACAATATCGTCATTTCACTTTTTAGCTCCTGCAGCAAAGACAGCACCTCGCGCCTGCCGATTGGGTCAAGCGCTGAGACAGGCTCATCCATAACGAGCAGCCTCGGCTCATGCACAAGCGCCTGAGCAAGACCAAGCCGCTGCCGCATGCCTCCTGAGTATCCGCCGATTTTTCGTTTTGCCGCCTGCTCCAGCCCCACTCTTTTCAGCAGCAGCCCAGCCTTCTTCTTCGCCTCTGCCGTCGAAAGCCCGCATAGCCTGCCAGCGTACACAACATACTCCATTCCGTTCATCCAATTGTAGAAGCTCGGCATTTGCGGCAAATATCCGATCAGCTGGCGGTAATCCTCAGGTCTAGTAGCGGTAACCTGTTTGCCTTCACGATATGCAATTGAGCCTCCGCTAGGCTCCAGCAGCCCCGTCAGCATTCGCAAAGTAGTCGTTTTTCCGGCCCCGTTTGGACCTAGCAGCGCTGTACAGCGTCCTTTTTCAATCGAAAAGTTGATTCCTTTGACTGCTTGAAAGCTTCCAAACGCCTTCGTCAAACCTGTAACCTCAAGCATCGTTTAACCTCCATTTTTCCTGCCGAAAATAAAAAATATAATTGATCCGATTAAATTGCCACATATAATAATCAGCACCCATACCCATTTCGGGCCATTCGTCGCTTCACTGCGGACGCATACCACCAATGCGCTAATCATTAGAATAAGCTGAAGAACAATAAGCGGAAGTATAAGCGGCAGCCAAGCTGAAATATTCAGATCATTAATACTTTCCATTGCCATTTCTCCTCCTGAACCATTCTTTACGTACAACAATCCAATAAACGATTAAAGGAATAGGCGACTGAATAAGCCCCCACAATCCCCAAAACCAATAATTGCTGCCATGCTTGCGAGCATCAATAAACAGCCAGGTCGATTGCGTAATCAGCACTGCGGCTACACATAACCAAAACCATATTGAATTAGCTAGTTCTTGTTCCATCTCGCCTGTTTCCTCTCTGTAAAAACACGGCCTGAGCGTACTGCCATAATTACCGCACCCGTTATGCCGGCTGCAGCTGCTGCTATTTGTATGCCAATAAACCAGACGGTATGTTCACCCAGCATCCACAGCATCATGCTAAGCAGCGGCAGAGCCGCCAGCCAAAATTTAAAAAGATCACGCTTTTGCCTTTTCGCTATTTCGCTTTTGCTGCTCGCTACAAATTGCTCAAATGCTTGAAGCTCTGGCACTTTAATCGTGTGAGCTTCCTCAAACCGTTTGAATTGCTCCACCAGCTGCTCTGTAATTTCCTGCTCCGATGAATCGGCATCCGCTGTCCTATTTTTATGAAAATGCAGCATTTCTTCTTCCTTTGGACTGATGTCCTTGGATTGGCTATCCAACGTTTTTTGCTGCTTTTCAGTTCGATTTACTCGATTGTTCATCCATAGTCAGCTCCTTCCTTAACTGAGAAATGCCATAGTGTATTCGCGATTTGACTGTGCCTTCAGGAATATCCAATATTGCTGCTATTTCCTGCTGCGTGTACTGATAATAGTATTTGAGCAGCACCGGCATTCTGACATGCTCAGGCAGCAAGCAAGCAGCCTCTAAAACATCAGGCCAATCCTGCATAGCACGCAAGGTGTCATAACGAATCGCATGATACATTTTCTCTTCCTTCAACCACTGTTGCTCCCTGGCCTCCTTGCGGGCCCGATCTATCATCAGCCGGGAGGCAATCGTAATCAGCCAAGTGGAGAACTTTGCGCTGCCGTTGAAAGAAGCAAGTTTTTCAATTGCTTTTACAACCGTATCCTGCGCAATATCCTCTGCCCTGTTTTTATCCATCGTAATTTTCAGTGCATAATGATAAAGAAAGCTATAGTTTTGCCGCAATAGCTCGGCGAGAGAGGCGCTATTGCCTTTCTTCGCTTGTTTGACAAGCGACTCTTCATTTTCCGCTTGTTTGACAAACATTTCCTCTTGCATGGGGCAGGCCTGCTCCCTTCTTAAGTAGCTCTTATCAGTAAGACGAATAAGTTCGCCGTTTCGTTCAAACGTATTAATAAAATTATAAAATAATCTGAATTTCAAATAATTTAACTTTCGCCGCTTATATTTGGCAGGTTAGTCTTGATGTAACTGGTAAGATTAGCAATCTGTTACTGTTAATGCGATCGCCGATTCGAACTTACTGCATCGCAGACCAAGCAATGATGAACCTCTAAGGGTTGCCACAAACGCTATTCGTGCAAAAATGACAGCTTGAATTTTTTAACGGTTGCTATTGCGCTTAATTTCCCAAAAAGCACTGATTTTGCTCAAGAAATGGTACAATAGCGCTCGTAGCAACCGTTAAATGCTCAAATGAGCTAAAATAATCGAAATAGCATTATTGGCAACCGTTAGGGCAACTTTGGCAGTTATTGATGCCGATTTTCGCTCTGGTCGAGTAGACGTGAGCCTCACGGCTCACGCCCCTCTTAGATCCTTACGTGCCCAATTAAGGCATACGGCTCCCATATCATCATTTGCAAGGTTGCAATGATCAGCTATAGATATTCACATAAATTTTGGGTTCGGGTAAAGGATTACGTTTTAGAAAGAGATTAAATTTGTCATGTGACTCGATCGACACCTGTTGCTTTGTGACCATCTAATTCCCTATGGCATTTCGTCAGCAGTTCCTCATTCAAGAGGTGATATAGCAATGTGAATTTCTCTTTTGGCTTTTCTTCTGCAATCTCTGCTATTCTTGATAGTTTTGTTTGCACTTTTGTACCTACCCCTGTGTGTAGAAAATGTGCCCATAACAAGATCGATGATATGTCACCGCCTTCCCTTCGCCGACATTACTCGGTTTCATCGGTAGTACGCAGTGATCCGACTCCCTGTCCATCATTTGACATTCTCCCTTGTGATCGGTTGTTTGTCATACTCCCTTGTGGGAGAACGGACAGGCTCTCCCAAGTTGCTGTGAAGTCATTGTATAGCATGCCTGGCTCTTCAACCCCGGGAGAGCTCATTCATCCTTACCTTTAACGCCTGAATGAGTGTTGTCTTCCGTACTTTCGAAAACGTCGACCTCTCCGCTTTACTCTTTTCGAGGCTCAATCACTTTCAGGCCTACTACCTAACTGTCTACGCTTAACGTCTGAAATTACTTCCAACCGTCCAAGACTCGCTATTGGTGACTTGTTTTTAGCCTTTCCAAGCAGGATTTCCACCCGCTAAACTTCACAACCTGGGCTTGGTCGCACCGAAAATTGAGTTATAACTTAACAAAACTCCCCTAATCGTAGCTATGTACAATCAGGGGAGTTTCTATTAATGCTGCGCCGGATTGGATCTGCTGTACCAGCGCCAAATCGGCTGAACATGCTGCTCGTCCATACATTTTACATGGTAGGCAAATGAGCTGCCCATTGCATTGGCAGATAAAGAAATAAGCTTTTTGCGTCTTTGTCCGGCTGTTCCAATCGTTTTCATCGCCATAATTTGCGGTCTGCGTATACTGCAGGTCACCCTGTTAATTACCCTCCAGCGAAACGTAAGCTGGCCCTCCTCAAGCAATAAGCCTGCCGATTTATGGCATGCCAGCCTCCAAATATATACAATAGGCAGCAGCAGCAAGGACCAGGCTCCATACCATTTAAACACCGTAATCAATCCAATATTGACGGCCAAAGTCAATATAAGCGGAACGCGAATATAATTAATTAAAGCTCGGCGAGGCGCTTTTAACAGGCTTTCCCCTGCTGGCATAGACAGCTGCGGAACAAACTGCTTCAGCATAAGCGCTACCTTGGAACGGTGAATATAAGGATGCAGCGTCAACTGCTCTTGCTTATCCGTACTCACAATTTGCAGCTGCAGCTCACAAAAGCCGAATGGCTGCCTCAGCAGGCTTTCCTTCATAATGACAGCCTGAACCTTTTTCGGATTGATAAGAAACGTTTTTTTCTCCAAAAGGCCGTAAGATATATACAGCTGACCAGCTTGTTTATTTATCGTAAAGCCGCTGTATTTCAGTACATAAAGTGCGATGGACAAAAGCCATACTGCTACTAGCAGCAATAAAATGATCGTTGTAATTACGATCATCCCGTATCGAAATACGCCGGCGCCGGAAGATTCCAATACTTCATCGACGGACTCCGCAGGCAACATCAGCTCAATTACATTGTTGGCAAAGGAATAAATACCTGCAATGAAAGCAAGCGCCAGCCCAAAATTCAAAGATGAAGCCGCTGCTTGCATAAGCTGCACAGGGGTAAGCTTCACACTGGCATCATCACTGTGTGCAGACGAGACAATGTTGGAAGAAAAATCTGTCCCGGAAACTGACTGTTTCTCCTTTGTTTCTTCTGCATAGGTATCCATTTCTACAACAGGCACATTCACGTCCTGATGCTCGACATAACGTCGTTCTGGCGCTTCGTTCATTAGCAGCTCGTCATCGCTTCGCTCATTAACATGACCTGCTTCGAGCTCCTGCTTTTTCTGCATCGACTGTTTTCGGGAGCGCAGCATAGCGGAAATATCATTTGCCGCCCGCAGCGATAATGCCGGCAAGGAGCCGTCGCCCTTCTTGCCTCCGCCCGGTGTTTCAATCGCAACCTGCGCTAGTCCAAGAAGGCGATGAATCAGCTTTTGCTGCACATTGACAGAGTGAATGCGCGAATAATAGATCGTCTTCTCATCTCGAAAGAAAATTCCTTTTCGAATGATAATGCGGTCTTCCTGCAGCCAGTAGCCGAACCGCTTCCATTCCATATAGCTCATCGCGAGAGCAAAGACAACCAGCACTGCGCCAATCGCAATCGTCAAAGGTGACAGCTTCAGCCACTTCGTATCTCGAATGATCAGTAAAATAATAAGCGGCAAAAAAGATTGAATGATTTGAAAAATGATATAAATGATATAAAGCGGATGCAGCATATGTCTTTGCTCCGAACCGCCGCCGCTTTCAGCCTTATTATTGCGTTCCTCGTTCTGCATACTATTCCTCCTGCTCCTCAACCCGCGCAAGTATGCCGATTCTTCGCTTCAGAGCTTCCGCCTCCTGCAGCTTGAGGCCGCTTATTTTATGCGTAGTCGCTGCTGTTACAACCTCTACACTGGCCAAGCTGTACTTGCGCATTAAAGGGCCGCTTTCAAGCTCAACATGCTGTACTTTTACCATCGGAACAAGCACATTGCTAATAAAAATTATGCCTGATTTAATTTCGAGCTCTTCTTCGAAAAGCTCATATCGGAATACTTTTTTCTTAATGGCAGGAGCAATCCACCCAAATACTGCTACCGACAATACGAATACGGCTACAGCGATCCATACCGGAACCATCGTCCAGTCCTTCAGCTGAGCAGCTATCGCATATGCGATAATAGCTAATAATAATATCCCATTGCTAATAAACTGAGAAATACGATACACCTTGAAATAATCAGGGTGCAGTTGTTTAGTAAGCTCACGAAGCATTCTAATTCTCCTCCAATAAAATCCTCCCTTCTATTACAGCAATATTTGTTTATCAAGTCAAATGATTTAGCAGGGTAAGCTCTGCTGTTCCTTTAATTTGCCATATGATCGGCTCCATTAATTGAAATGCACGCGGATATTCAATTTCTACAATCATTACGACTCCCGGACGATAAAGCTGCACACTGTAGTCATATGCTGCATTGTGATAGGAATAAGGAAAGCTGTAATGATCATTAATCACTTCGAATACCAGCACTTTAGCCTGGTGGCGCAGAAAGGAATGCTGCAGCGGCATTCCGCTGCGATCAAGCCTTAAATTTGTTTGCAAATACAGCCAGGCAGCTTCCTCCGCCTGCCCTTCGTCAATACGCAATATGCCTTTGCCGAGCGCCTCCATATTAAGCTGCTGCGCAGCGGCATGCGCGGATCGATTGATAGCCTGCTTCGCCAAAAATAAAGTTTTCATCGACATTTCCTGCTCAATCTGCAGCATATGCACGGTCAGCCAAACGGTCAGCATCGTCAAAATAAGTACAAGCTTATACAAGTCTATCACCACCAATCCGCGCTTATTATTTTCTTTGAGAAGTGCCTTATAAACCGGCACTTTGAATTCGCCGCTTAATAAGGCACATACTCGCTCATTTTCATGCCAAAAGCTTTCATTCTTTCATCCGCAGCTATCGGCTCGATCCCAATCAGCCGGTCAATCATAAATAGCTGCTCGTAAGGATAGCTAATTGTTAATGAAATGCCAGCGCCTCTAGGGACAGGCCTTGCCGCATTATTCGGATCTGCCCCTGTAGTCGAACTGAACTCGTACTGAAGCAAGTCCGGCTGCAGGCCGAATTGAGCTAGCCTCATTTGCGACTGCTGTTTCATAGCAGCACTGATATAGCCATAGGCGCCGCTTGCCCCAACCTCCAGCAAATAATCAACCTCCTGCTGCAGCACCGCCTGCCTGACGATTACAATATGCTTATAAATAGGCGAGAACATAAGCCAGCAAAGCATCGCTGAAAATAAGATGAACACCAGCAGCTGCTTCATGGGCTGAGCTGCCGAATATGCTGGGACATGGCTCCTCCTGAACGATTGACCTGCGTATTCATGCCATTCTCCCCGCCAGCAACTCCTTCATAAATGAGTATTGCCGTAATAATAAGCAGCAGTGTAATTAATAAAGACCTCATCTCTGCAACACCACCTCAATATTATGGAAGCATCTGGCTAATACGAGTATTGGCTGCATTGCCTTGGGATTCAATTTGGCTTCTTGTTCCTGTCGTATCCTTGGCAATAATAGAATTGAACAAAACTACAACGACCACCAGCAGCATTACTGTAATTAAAATATTGCGCATACTCTCACCCCCTTATTAATTTACTGCAATGTCATAAAAAGCTTCTGTCCTTCTCTTACCCACGGATATATAAATACTTGAAAGGTATACAATATCGGAATGCCTGCGAGAACAAACAATAAATAGGAGGTTGATTCCTTTTTGCTCTCCTTGGCAAGCTCCAGCTTGTCCTTATAATCTGATATTCTTTGCTTCAGCAGCTCGTAGTAATGGCTGCTTTCGTGCTGCCTGAGCGCATCGATCGTCTCAATAAAGCTCATTCCTTCGTCAGTGCCGAGACGTTCCTTCAGCCTCTGCAAAGCGAGCCGCGGATGATGATACCAATCTGCAAGCATCTGCTCCAGATCAGCTCGAATCATTTTTGTAAATGGAACGGTCCGCGTCAACTTTGCATGGATATGCAGCTGGGAATCGGATAAATAAAGCAATTGATTGCTGACGATATATATTTCTTTCGTTATTTGGAGCGTTCGCACTTTGCGAATGGAGCGCAGCCAGCTTTGATCGTACATTAAAAACAATAATGCTGCTGCAGCCATTGCCAATATTATGCTCGGGGGCATCGACGCTGGCATTGCTATATGCAGCTTAAGCATGACAAGCATCACAGCTATCGTTAAGGCCGCCATGATAACTGCAATACGCTTCCCAACAAAATACCAAGCAGCATCCGCTGAAAATCCGCATCCCTTTAACAAAAGCTCCCGCTCAGAAAAACTTTGCTGATCGCGGCTAATCCGCAGTAATTTCAGCAGCTTCTTCGGAGCTTCATGTTTTTTCCAGATCAGCAGACTTAAATGAGTCCAGCGATTTTTCCTTTTCGGTACAGCAATGCGCAAAATAATAAAAAGAGCGAGCGCTATTATGATAAATTGCAGCATCCATGAGCTGAAATAAACAAGTGAGTCCATCCATAGATACATCACATACCTCCTATAGTTTTTTGCGGGAAAGCCATAAGCCCATTAAGAAGGACAAGACAATCAGTATGAGCGCGTTAAGCAGCATATCTCTGCCTTCCGGATCGACTAAATAATAGTAGTAAGCATTGGCGCTGTTGTACCTAATATTGATGCCGACAAAGACAGCTAAAAAAAGAAGCGGTGAAAAATTAGCGATCCTGATTTCAAGCAAGCGGTTGCGTTCCTGCTCATTCGAGCGCCTCGCTTTACGCATATCAGCAAGCAGCTCGCGCAAGGAATCAGATATTTGCACACCTTCTGTCAAAGCGACGCGCAAAATTTCTGCAAAATGATCCGCCCAAACATGGCCAAGCGCCGATGAGAAAATAGATAAGCTTTCCTGGTCATCCTCACGAATTGATAAATTGCGGTACAGCTGTTCAAATACAGCCTGCATCGGACCCAGCAGCCGCTTCTCGTCAATCGCTCTTTGCAGCGCGATTTTTACCTGCCGCTCTCCTGTTACGAGATAGCATTGATAAAACAGCTCAATCGCCGGCAAAAAGTCCAGCTGCGCCTGCATCCTGCGATGCACAAGCCAGGCTTGCAGCATCATATAAGGCAAACTGCCGAGCGCTGCGCCGAACAATAGCGTTCCTTTCAGCGTTTGAAAAAAACAACCTCCGAAGGCTACTCCTCCCAGCAGCAAAAATAGGCTAAGCAGCAGCACGGATGCTGCAGACACGCGCAGCTGCAGCGTATCCAGCAATAGCGTCAAATGCCGCTCGATGACACGAAGCATAGTCCAGCCTTTTCCCTTGTCTGCAGAACCTTCCTGCAACAGCCGCTTCCAGCGGTTAGCCTGCGTGTAGCTAAGCCGGCTTTGCAGACTGCGCTCATCCCGCCACGCATAAAGCAAATGTCGCCACAGGACAAATTGCAAGCCGAACAATAATGCCATGAAAGCTAAAATAGAAACGCTATTCATCCCGCTTCCCCGCCTCGCTTCCCGCAAATAATCCGCTCTTTAAAGGCTTGTTAGGAAACAGCCAGCAATCAGAAGCTGCATCGTATACGGCTAAATTATTGACAACTGCCTGTCCGCCATGCCACGCAAACTCGCCTATGCGAGTTATAATACGGCGGTGATTAATGCAGCTCATCTCAATACCAATCTCAGTGACAAATTGTGTAACACGCTTGGCCAGCCGCTCTGGATTCATCGCCCTGCCGTCAAGCATGCACATATCGACAATCGCTTCCGGGACATCCTCCAGCGTGTTGGCGTGCACCGTCGTCATACTGCCGGCATGCCCTCTCGTACAAGCGCGAACATAAATATTGGCATCCTGATCGCGTATTTCCGCATGTATAATTCGCTGCGGCGATTGGCGCAGCGCCAGCTTGAAAGCCTGTTCTGAGTGATGAGCAGCATCATCCTCGGAAATTTCATATTCCACAATATTTTTGTTTGGAAAATCACGGCTAAGCATCATCTCGTAGCGGCCTTCAATCGTAATTATCCTTTCCTCATCAGGCAGCTCCGCAATCAGTGCTTTCATAAGGTTAGTTTTTCCGGAATTAGTAGGCCCAATTATGACCAGGTTCAGCCGATCATTTAGGATAGCTCTTAAAAGCTGCACAACCGTTTCATTAGCTGTACGGTAAATAGGTGAAGCCAGCACATCAAGCCCAAAGCTGGCCAGCGTATAAAACCGGATAGTCAGCGTTGGCAGCGAGGTGAATCCAAACCCGGTCATCGTTACTCTTGAGCCATCCCGCAGCATCACCTCAGCCCAGCGCTTGCGGGGATTTATCCGGTCATTATTATAAAGAACGAGATTTTGCTGTATGCGTTCCACCTCGCGTATATGGCTGAATGAGAAGCGCGATAGCCTGGCAGCACCTCTGCGCACCTCATAAATTCGTGTGCCTACGACTTGGATTTCCTCTAGGTCTGACTTGCCGACAAGAATTAGCTCAAGCACGTTTAAGCCAACTACCTCGGCAAACAATGCTTCGGCCAGCGAATCATACGGATGCTCATAATGCGAAATCGTATGGATGCGCAGACGAATCAGACGGTCCTCGATTATAGATAGAACCTGCTTTCTTTCCTTGGGGTAGCCCAATACAGCTCGATTAAGCACCTCCCCATAGCTTCTTCTTTCATCATCCGACAGCCCTCTTGGCGCGCTCAAAAAAGCTCTTATTTCGTCAGCAAGCTTGGCGAATTCCTGTCCGGCTGCGGCAATGGCCTGATCTAATAATGCATGCTGTGCTTCCAGCTCATGCTGACGCGCATGCTGCTCCATAGTAACCGCAAAGCCTGTCGGCGAAAATCGCGGCTGCTGCTCCTTCATGATGATCTGGCTCCGTTCCGGTGCATAATGAGACGTCGATACCAAGGCTGATTGCGGATAACGCCAGGCTGCTTATCCAGACGGTAGCGCTGCATGATTTTGTTTGCGCTCCCGTTCATCGCCAGCTTTCCAAGCTTGTCCTTCTGCAGCCATTGTTCATACTGTCCGCGATCCAGTTGATAATACATCGATTCGGTAAGCTGAAATTGTCCGATTGGCGACAAGTTCATTTCCTTATACACTTGCTTCATTTGAAAACCTCCATTTTTCCAAGGATAAGTTATCGTCAAGCATTCATATTCATGAGGGGCTACTTGATATAGCGGTGCTATATCGATCAGCCAGCGTTTCCCGTCCTCTTGAAAATGAGACAGTGCCGAGGTGGTCGCGATAATCTTGGTACTTGCTTGTCGCATCGCGCATATCGTAGCGGCATTGTCCCAGTAAGCGCCTGCGTCAACAATAATGACAGAAAAGGTTTGACGCGCCACGCTGAGCAAATGTTCAATATGCTGCGGCAAATAAAACTCAGCCTGATCCCGGTTCAAATTGCCGAATAATATAGATAGCTGCGGGAGCTTTTGTACCTTATACATAGATTGCTGAAGCTTTCTTGACGTTAAACTGAACGCCCTTAATTCCGGCTGCAGCTTGTCAAGCGTCTGCTCTGGCTCGTCTAATCCTAAATAACGGTGCAGCTTGGAGCTCTTTAAATGCAGGCAAAGATAAGCAACTGGCAGCTTGCTCTGCTCTGCAATACGATACGCAGCGGCAAATGCCGCCACTGTCGTTCCTATATTGGGAGTGGTGCCAATAAAGGCTATTAATGGCGCAGCTTCGCTCATTGCATATCAGCTCCTTTACCTGCTTCACTTTGCAGCATGCTAAACGATTCCGGACTGTAGGCAACGATCAGCTTGGCAGTGCCATCCTTACAAAGCTCATCCAGCTCCAGCCACTGCTGCTCCGTTAAATTCAAATTCAAGTATTCGATCATGGCATTGGCATCGCGCCTGGCTGCATACATGCGCTCCTGATTGCTTTCAGCCAATGACATCAAATGCGATTGCTCCATGCTGTCGACCTCGACATTGCCCGAGCTTTTCACTGAAGCGACAATAACAGTCTGTTCAAACAATCTGCGCGACACTTCATCGCCGGATACATAGATAATTACCCGGTCGCCTGCCCGAATGCCATTGGATATGGAGCGTATGTATTCCTTAGGAATCTGGAAGGTTGATTCGCTCTTGCGCGGCTGCAGATGATGATAATTAAGCCGCCAGCCTACGATCGGCTCCTGCTGCCCGATCGGCACCAGCGTTTCCAAACCGACAGCAGCCTGTATATCCTGCAGCATCTCGCCGCTATACGCAGCCTGCGGCAAATATCGGAGCTCCACATCAGCACCTGTTATCATTTCTCCTGCCGCTAAAAAACGTTTTGCGACAACGACTCCGATCTGCTTCTGCTCTGCCAGCTTGTTAAGCTGCAAATGATACAAGCCGTACACGAGCGCCGCCGATACGACGACTGCAATCATACTGATAACCAAGCTTCTTCCCTTGCCCATATCACAACCCCTTTCTTGAGCACAAAAAAAGAACGCTCACAGCAGCCGTTTGCCCGGCTTCGCTGTTCGCGTTCTTCGCTATATGCCCATATATAAAATCAATCATTATAAGAGTATAAAATCACTTGTACAAGGACCCTTATAATTCAAATAATACCAAATCATCACAGCACTGTCTATCCCTAAATATTTATGTTGTGTGTTAGAAGTCAATCAATCCAACGCTAATAAGCAAAGCGTCATTTACTTTACGCATTGTCTCATCATCCAAATGTGTAATTTTGTCCGTAAGGCGCTGCTTATCTATCGTTCTTATTTGTTCAAGGAGAACGACAGAATCCCTGTCAAAGCCATGCGTAGTCGCACTCATCTCCACATGGGTGGGCAGTTTCGCTTTCTGAATTTGCGCAGTAATAGCCGCTACAATAACAGTTGGGCTAAATCGATTGCCTATATCGTTCTGAATAACAAGCACAGGGCGGACCCCGCCTTGCTCGGAACCAACCACTGGCGACAAGTCGGCAAAAAACACATCTCCGCGTTTTACGATCAAACTCTACACCCCGCTAACAAGCCGACCCAAAGTAAGATCAGCTTCATCCTCCGCCAGAAAAGCTTCCGAGGCCATATTCAGGTTGATTTTAGCCATTTCCATGTACCCGCGCTGCATCGATTCACGAATTTGACGTTTTTTCCGCTCGACCAAATAAAGTTTCATTGCCTGGCGAATAAACTCACTGCGATTCGAATTTTCTTTTGCCACGATTCCGTCAACCTCCTCTAACAAATGATCGGGCAGACTAATCATAATTCTTTTTGTACTTTGCAAATTGGCCACCTAACCCGCACCTCCAAAA
Organism: Paenibacillus sp. IITD108; assembly: GCF_036541265.1. Taxonomy (NCBI): domain Bacteria; kingdom Bacillati; phylum Bacillota; class Bacilli; order Caryophanales; family Paenibacillaceae; genus Paenibacillus; species Paenibacillus sp. IITD108. The sequence continues at coordinate 31,436 of NZ_JAZHCT010000021.1, forward strand.
CTTTTCCATAAAGACCTATTAACATTATGACTTATTTCCAGCGAACCTATACTTAAACATATCTATGTTGATCGTATATCAGATATGCTGTAAATATACATATATGACACCGATAGATTGACTACCTACTACTATTCGAGATCAAACGCTAAAATTCCTTTTCAAAATAGGAAATAAAACAGTGGAAAAAAAATGCTTTTGTCGAAGCTCGCTAGGACAGCGGATTTACGATTGCAACGATCGATTCTCCCTTTGCGTACACTCGCGGAACACGCGTCGCAAGCATGCATGTTACTTCATAATTTATCGTTCCCAGCTGATCAGCAACATCATCCACCGTAATCTGCTCGCTTCCTTGTTTTCCAATAATTACAACTTCCTCATCTTCATTGACTGGCAACCCGCTCTCGGCTATAGCCTGATCCAAACCGATCATGCACTGATCCATGCAAATTGTCCCCAGCACAGGTGATTTTACTCCCCGCACCAGTACATTGGCTTTGCCTGTCAGCATTCTGCTAAAACCGTCGGCATAGCCAATCGGGATCGTTCCGACCATCTCTTCCTGCTTTGTGAAATACCGCGTCCCATAGCTGACGCCCCAGCCTGCTGGGGCTTTTTTCACATAAGAAATTTTGGACTTCAAGGACATAACCGGCTCAAGCTTAATTTCCGTATGATTCACTTCTATCGATGGGTACAGTCCGTACATACCTATGCCAAAACGTACCATATTGCCAGCAAGCTCCGGCGTATCCATTCCCGCTGCACTGTTGGCAGCATGTATATAAGGCAAATTCCAGCCGCGTTCAGCAATCTCCTTTGCAATCCGGTCAAAACGTTCATACTGCAGCTTCGTATACGTTTTATTTGCTATATCAGCATTTGCATAATGTGTAAATAAACCTTCTACATACAGCTGAGGCGTATTGATGCATGCTTCAATGAAGCTTATCGTTTCCTCAAAGCCAAGCACGCCGAGCCTGCCCATACCCGTGTCTGCTTTAATATGAACCTTCAGCTTTCGACCTTGTGCTTCTTCCGGCAAGGCAGCAGCCGCCTGACGAATATCCTCACGGAACAAGCTGATCGTAATTCCATACTCCCTGGCAAGCGTAAGCCCTTCTGCCGGTACTGCGCCGAGCACAAGTATCGGGGTATGGATTCCTGCCCTGCGAAGCTGCAAGGCCTCATCGAGAAATGCCACTCCCAAATAGTCCATAGCCAGTCTCTCAGCAGCTCTAGCAATTTCGATAGCCCCATGACCATACGCGTTTGCCTTTACAGACGCAAGCAGCCGGCTATTAGCCGGCAAAGCTTGACGCATCGCGTTAATATTATGTTCAAGAGCATCCAATGAAATCTCTGCCCAAGTCGGGCGAAAATACGTATCCAAGTCGATCCCACCTTATCTTGCGTTAACATTACTGATCCGTACAAATGCATATCAAAATAATGTTATACGTTACACCTGCTACTGTCAATCAATTGGAGTCAAGAATCGACTGGTACGTATTGGTATATTTAACAGTTCATTTCCCCATCATGCCTTGAACGGATTGTGCCACTTTAATCATCTCAGATTCTGGCAAATCGGCGCTGGATAAGCGGAATTGCTGCCCTTCATACGTCCATGTCAAGGTTTGCAGCGTGTCTCCGGCAGTAAGTTCCCCGATTGTAAAGCCAAGATCGAGCATGATTCCCGGTACTAGAGAAGCCGCTACGTCCTTAGGCTGCGTTTGAATGAGCGTGTAGTTGTATACGCCCTCATACTTCGTCATCATGCCTGCATTTCCGCCGAACACAATATCTACAGAATCTTTAAACATAACGCCAGTTGGAATATAACTAGGCCCCATAGCGATAAAGCCTTGTTCAGTTATCACTTCATTGGCAGATGCTGTAGGCTTGCCTTTGCCTTCAGAGCCTTTTTCTGATCCTTTATTTTCAGCGCCCTTTTCCTCAGCGCCTTTCACATTGCCTTTTTCATTGCCCTTGCTTTCAGCTTCCGTGCCTGTTTTTTCACCGCGCTGTTCCTCTGTCTTTTCGTCATCGGTCATGCTGTCCTCGTGCGGATCCATTTCTTCTGCGCCATTTTCCTCGGAATCTGCCGGCTCATGCTCGGTTATTTGCTCTGGCGTCATCATTGTAGGAGTATCCCCTGCCTGATTGGAGGAATCCACTCTCATATTGGCATCAGTTTCAAATACGCTCTTATCGAAGTTCGTATTGAAATCAAAGGAAGCAAACTTCACATCAACCAGCACATTGGCATTCGTATCGCTTACTTCTACCTTCAGCGGCTTTAAGTCTGATTTGTTCAGCCAAATTTTTTGGCGTGAGAAGGAACCGTTATTGTAGTTAGCCATTACATCAAATACATATTCTTTGTCGCCAGCTTCGAATTGTCTGGAGCCGTCAACAAGAATACTTTGAACCAGCGTCTGATACAAATAAACTTGTCCCTGATTTTGCGGCCAGTCGCTTTGGAAACGGAACACTTTGTTAAGCTTTGGTGTCAGGACGAACACACCGTCATCATTTCGGAGCACGATTTGTGTAACATTCTTTTCTTCATTCGTTAGTTTAATGCGGTAATTTTGCGGCTTCTGATAGGATACCTCCACTTGATACGTTTGTGGCTGCTGCCCTGTATGCAATGTCATCGTCCCGCTGCCTTGATAGCTTTCCATACTGCTGATAAATTTGTCGAGCTCCTTAACCACGGACTCGGCATCCTTCTTCCCGCAAGCAGATAATATTAGTGTGAAACATAATACGATAGCCGCGGTCCATGCAATGCGACGCATGCGATCATCCCCTCTGCAAATAATGATTTAACTGACTGATAACATATTTATGAGGGGACTTGGCCAAATATGCGGACTAGTTGTGGGCTTGGCTAATTTATTTTTTGCTTCTATATATGTACTCTCTAGAATGCTCTTGCAAACATCTGCGTTTAGTAGAAAGCTATATCAAGCATATGTTCATATTTTAGCGTGTTCCAGGAATTCATTAACAATTTACGCCAATCATGTTACATTATATTCACATATATGAAAGAGGGTATAACTATTGGATTCGAAGCTAGCGGCATATATAACATTAGTTTGTACTTCGGCTGTTCTGAATTTATCTATGCTTGTCTATACTTATTTGAGAAGACATTATTATACAAATATCGCTAATCTGTTCATGTGGAATACATTAACTTCAATGATTTATTGCTTTGGTTATGCCTTTAGCTTAACATCGACTTCGTTAGAACAACTTAGATTTTGGAATATTGTACAATATGCAGGGATGCCATTTTTCCCTCCGTTAGGATTAATGTTTGTCATGCAATATTTGGGTTATAAATTAACGAGAAAAAGAATAATCGCTTTACTTATAATGCCTTGTCTTACTTTACTCATCAATGTTACAAATGAATCCCATCATTTATACTATAAAATATATGATATCCATCCGGTGCTTGGGGCTCCATATAGTGAGATTGCATATGGGGTATGGTTTGTAGTACATAATATTTACATTTTTAGCTGTATGTTCGCTGCGTTCTTATTGCTGCTTTCACGCTGGAAGGAAACAGTTAGTGTATATCGGCCTCAATTATTTGCCCTCATCTGCGGTCAGTTGCTTCCAGTAGTGACTGCATTTTTATTATTCATAGGAGTGACACCCGATGGTATCGATCCTGTACCAATGGTTATTTGGTTTTCTTCTGCTATGTACCTTTGGTCTATTACTTCCTCTCGAATGCTATCAATTATGCCAATTGCGAAGGAAACGATCTTTAATAATATGAATGATGGTGTTATTGTGCTTAATGATACCTATCAATTAATCGAATATAATCAAGCTTGTAAAAATATGTTTAGCGAATTGGATCGATCAACGATAGGGCAGCCATTTGATCAAGTTTGGTATATGTTAACGGGTCAATCATTTCCTGTTCAATTAGATACGATATCAGATAAATGGAGTGTTAAGATTCATCAAGCTGATTATATTTATCAACTGCGCATTTCTATGCTTCCGCAAACAAATAATAGGTCTGGCTTACTTATTATATTTACGGATATAACAGAGCTACATACATTACAACAAAAGTTAGAGCAGCAAGCCTATTATGATGAGCTTACGCAAATATACAATCGTCGTGCCTTTTTCCAGCAAACTGAGCAAAGCTTAATGAAAGTAAAGGATAATTTGTCATCTTTTACGATTATTCTATTTGATATTGATTTTTTCAAAAAAGTGAACGACACGTATGGGCATCAAACCGGAGATCAAATACTAGTACATGTGGCTCAAATATGTAAGGCTGAGCTGGGAGAACATATGCTATTTGCTAGATATGGCGGTGAAGAATTTGTACTCGCTTTAACTGGTTATACACTAGTGGAAGGGGAAAACTTCGCTAATCACCTTAGATTATGCATTGAACAGAAGCCTCTAGTTGAAAATGAACGATTTGTATCCGTTACCTCCAGTTTTGGAGTATCCGTAACGACAGGAGCTATGGAAGAAACAATCTATCAACTTCTTCAAAAAGCTGATGAAGCACTTTATGCTGCCAAAAGAGCTGGTCGAAATCAAGTACAGGTTTTTACTGAAAAGTACGAATTTGTGAAATAGTACAGCAAAATATTAAGAAAGGCTTCATCAAAAGATTGCGAAGCTGAAACAACGCCTATTTTCTATTCAATCTATACAGTTCATATCCGATATATATAATAAATGGGAAATCTGCAATAGTTTTTAAGGAGGCTGTTTACATGAACATATCAGCTGCAGCTCCAATGGGCGGGGGCTTTTCGAGCGGGCAGGGCGGGTCAATAGACAAGCAAATTCAAATGCTGATGAAGCGGAAAACAATTCTTTTCCAAAAAATAACCGATATCCTTAGCGGCGAGGACCCGCCCAAAGATAAAGAAGAAAAAATTAAAGTCATTAGAATAGAAGTTAATATGATCGATCTTCAAATTCAACAGCTCATTCAAAAGAAAATTGAAATGGAAAAACGGGGAAAGTCTGCGGTCGGAATTGGTCCAGATAAGCTTCCTCCATCGCCAAGCGATCTGATTCACCCCGAACGCGAGCAGAGGGAAAGTCATTTTATAAATATTCAAGTGTGATATTTACCAAAACACAATAATTTCCTTATAATTCGATAACATTGAAGCTGTACACTTCCATTGAAATCAAATAATGGAGGTTGATTCAAAGATGCTGCGAATTTCTAAGTTTAGTAAAAGAGCTGTACTATTGCTTTCAGCACTTGTACTGACAGCAGGATTGACGATTCCTTCTGTTTCTGCTGCAGAGGAAACAACGAGTCAAGTCAAAAACGTCATTATTTTAATTCCTGACGGCATGAGTGTGGGAGCGACAACTTTGACTCGCTGGTATCAAGGAGGAGCACCGCTGGCACTTGACGAAATGGCTTCCGGCTTAGTGAGAACCTATTCCGCTGATGCGCCGATCGCTGACTCTGCACCTGGCGGCACTGCGCTCGCAACGGGCTACAAAAGCCATACTGGATTCGTCGGCGTGCTGCCAGACGAAAATACAATGCCCGGACTTGGCAAGATTGCCGATGAAGATAAGCGCAAGCCGGTTGCTTCCGTGCTAGAGGCAGCAAGATTAGCAGGCAAATCAACAGGTATAATTGCAACTTCGGAATTTATGCATGCGACACCAGCTGATTTTACGGCACATTACCCTGACCGAAGCAACTATGATGCATTGAGTGAGCAGCAAGTTTATGCAGACCTCGACGTTGTACTTGGTGCTGGATACCAATATTTGCAGCCTGATGTCCGTAAAGACAAGGAAGATTTAATTCAAGTATTAAAATCTCGCGGTTACGATTATGTAACGACACCAGAGGCGATGCGCGCTTCAACTAATGATAAGCTTTGGGGCCTCTTTGCGCCAACCTCCCTGGATTATGAAATGGATCGCGATCCTACCAAGCAGCCAAGCCTGGCAGAAATGACATCAAAGGCGATTGATGTGCTTTCACGCAACGATAACGGATTTTTCCTTATGGTAGAAGGCTCAAAAATTGACTGGGCTGCACATGCTAACGATCCAATTGGAATAATTAGCGACGTAGCGGCATTCGACGATGCTGTCGCTGTTGCATTGAATTATGCTAAGAAGCATCAGGATACTGCTGTTGTGTCCGTCACTGATCATGGCAACGGAGGAATTACAATTGGCAATATTGATACGTCTCGTAATTACGATAAACTTCCATTATCCTATTTCATAGACCCGCTTAAAAAAGCAAAGTTGACTGGCGAAGGCATTGCCGGCAAGTTAAACAATAAAAAACTATTTGTGTTGGCACGCGAAGCATTTGAACAAAAAGGCGCCAAGTAGTTTGGAATAATGAGGATGTAAACAATCCAATTGTCGTTGTTACCAAAGGAAACGATACACTTGAGCTGCCCGTATACAAAAGTGTAGCGATTCTTAATAACAAGCACATTCAGCTCGATGGCGTAGTCGTATTTAACGGTAAAAAAACTTATGTGCCTCAATCCGCGATTGATTTGCTTCCATAATAGACTGCGAGACGATTGAGGGCATAACGCCGCTCTCAGCTGATTAGAAAAAATCCTACATCACTTCAAGTAAGTGTGTGCACAGCTTCCCAAGATAGAAGCATTGGAGCAGGTTACGGTAGATGAAATGGAGGCTGCAGTTGGCGGCCGCTAACTTATACTTTCTTATATTTTAAACAAAAACCTCGGCAGAACATTTCTGCCGAGGTTTTTGCAGCTTTCCTTCAATTTTTGTTTTCCAAACGATTCAAAATAACAGCAGCTTCTGCTCTCGACAACGTTCTTTTCGGTTTAAAGCTGCCATCTTCGTATCCCATTATAATTTCTTTTGCGATGATCGCTCCTATTAATCCGCGATAATGGCTCTGAATAGCCAGCCTATCCTCAACTTCCGCTAAAGCATCTTCTTGCTCCGTAAGCGCAAGCGCTCTGGCTGTCCACACTGCGGCTTCCTCCCGCGTTATAGGCTGATTTGGTTTAAATGAAGCTTCATCGCTGTCGATCCAGCCTAATGCAGCAGCTGTTTCAATACTTGCTCTTGACCAGCGTGCAGCTGAAACATCGTCAAAGGCCAGTGCACGGGCTTTGGCTGGTATTCCCAGCTTTTTCACAAGCATAGCCAAATACTGCTCTCTCGTTACTTCTGCTCCAGGTCTAAAAGTGCCGTCTGGAAAACCGCTGATGACCCCGGTGGCAGCCAGCTGACTGACTTGCTGCTCCGCCCAATGTTCTTTCATATCGGAAAACGGGTTATGAACTGCTTGTTCGATTGGAGAATGCACAACATTAACTTTGTAGAAAGTTAATCGTTGATTCTCGCTAATAGCAGCCACTTTGTAATCATCGGTTATGTTGCTTGCATAAACATTTTTCCCGTCTACTGTAAGCTGCCATTTCTTCTCGCGTTCAAGGTTATAGGCTGCAATGTAACTTTTTGCGTTAGAAAAAATGTCCTTCATCGTCAAAAGCCATTCCGAATCTTGTTCGTTGACAAATTGCAGAGTAAGGTCAATTAGCATAAAATCGATCCGATGCTCTTCATCCGAGGTCAGGTCTATAAAAGGATTAGTAGTAATAAAAACCAGCCTATCATCTTTTACTAGCGGATTCGCACCTGTTTTTACCTTCGTAAGCTTCTTCCATTTCAGCTTCCCATCTGAATCGAGGACGGTTATCGTACCATCATAGCTTATCGTAGTTATGCTGCCATCCTTTTGTACAATTGGCTTGTTGTATATATAAGTGGTAGGATCTAATTCATATTTCCAGCGTATTTCGCCATTACCAGCATTAATGGCATACATAGTGCCAACATAATGAGTTCGCACACCGAAAGTCATGCTTTCATTTTCATCAACTGGCTTATGCTTTATTGCAATAACGAAAAGGGTATCCTCCTGCTTATTAAATAAAGGCTCATAATGAACAAGCTCACCGTCAAGCTGAATCGCCCACATAGAATTTCCCTGTTTGTCTACTGCCTTCAAATCTGACTGCGCATAGCTGGTATTCCCGCTTTTTATATGACTATTCGACGTAAAGCCTGCGTATCTGTTTCCGTTCGCATCCCAGCCAAGCAATGTACTTTTCTTCTCTGTACCGAAGGATTCAATCAGCTCGTTTTTTCCAGTATCCGTTTCGTATACAGCGAGCTTTCTCTTATTTGTCCCCCAATAAAGCTTCCCGTCGGGGCCTAAAACGGGCTTTGCTGTCATGAACTGCTCCAAATCATGCTTCCATTTGAGTGTTCCGGCTTGATCATAAGCAGCAAGCTTGCCTTCAGAGCTATGAACATATACCGTTCCATCAGCGGCTATGATCGGATTCCAGTAGCGTTCATATGATGTATCATCTGTAGCGATTAACTCTGTTTCCCATTGTTTTTGCAGCGATGCATGGTAGGAATCAGAAAGCGGCTTGGATGAGGTGTCCACCACTTTTATATTAATTCTAGTTTGCAAATTATTGTACTTGGCTGTCAATGTTGCTTCTCCAGGGCTGACGGCATGCAGCTCTTCATTAGCGAAATAAGCAACACTCTTATCGCTGCTTTCATAGAGGATTGGCTTTCGATTCTCTCGTTCCTTATCATCTATCCAGCGTATAGACGCCGGAAGCAAATAGACACCTCCAACCTCAAATGTTGTGTGAATATTTCCGAAAGTTATACCAATCGCTTGATTATTAAAAAATGGGCTCGTAATTTCCAGCATCGCCGCCAGCCCGGCATCGGTGCCAATATAAATATGTTTTTCATCGATATAAGTCATATAATATTCAGAGCCTGTCTCATATTCTGTCCACTGCTTGCCCTCACGGTCGGTTAAAATAATTTGATCGAAGCCTTGAAATAAATACAGATTTTCATCTAACCAAATTGCAGGAGGAGCATACTTAATAGAAGGAGCAGACAGAAGCTGGCCATCCTTATCAACTGAAACTAACTTGTTTTGATAGGGCTGTATGCCTGCAACGCCATTGCTGCTAGTGCTATGCTTGTATGTTACACTGAAAAAAAGAAGCGTGCCGTCACGTTGCAAGCTAAGACTTCTACCATACTCCAGCACATTCGCTTCATTGCTGATACTTAGCTTCCAAAGCTGCTTTCCTTGAGCATCATACTTGGCAATATTATTATTTTTGGTTACAAAGTAAGCATTTTGCTGATCATCAAATAATATCGGCGCCTCTACAGCTCCATCAAGCTCATACTTATGTTTAATTGAACCGCTGCTTATTACAATCGCTTCAGTTGGTTTGTTGGCAATGCCTATCCCGAAACTAGTGGCGAGCTCCTCTGAAGTTGCATCCACTGTAAACAAAATCAAGTTCCCATTTGGATCAAATTGCGGTTCTCCATATTTTCGCTTATCAACCTTGAACTTCCATGCTGCCGTCCCAGACGGATTTAATTGCTCAACATGATATGCGCTTTTAAAAGTCAGCATGTTGTTGTTTTCCTTCTTTATACCGATAATTTCCGATGTATTATCCGATGTAAAGGTATAAACTATATCTTCAGCAGAACCAGAATACATCATTACATCAGTTATACCTGTACGCTCCAGTGCCTTCGTTCCATCAGGACGGAAACCTAACAAACTAAGAGACTCACTCACATAAATTAACCCATTATGTTGAACAACAATTTTACTGAATCCGTCTAAATGCGTTTCATACATCCATTTCTGTGTGCCGTCATTGTTGAAAGCATATAAATTACCGCCTGACCCAACATAGATTACACCATCCCTGCCAACTGTAACTTGACCAGTTTGACGTACCCAATCCGCTCGTGCTGGAGCTACCTCTGCCCGCCAGCGCTCTTTTCCTAATTGGTTGAAGGCGTATAATTTTCCTTTGCCGGTTAATATATAAGTCGTACCATCAGCTCCAATAGCCGGCGGAGCAATAACAGCGCCATCCACACTATTTCCCCATGTCTCGATTACATATCTCATGGATTGATCCGCACTTACATGATTTCCTACAGGCCAGATCATCAAGCACAGCGTCAATGCAATGACCAGTCTAAAAACTCGGGATATCTTTTTCCGGCTCCCCATATTTTCTAGCCTCCTCTATTTGCTATCACGATATACTAAGCTAGCCTAATAATAGAAGATTGTGGGAATGTTGTAAACATATACACCTCTGTATCACAATTTCCATTTGAAACGCCACGATTTCAAAACGCCTCTCCTTTTACACATTATTGAGCATTCCTTTACCGAAGCTTTTCATTTAGTTGATGTTGTACTAACACTTCGCCCTTAACCTATACATGAAATGAAAATGATCAAGCCTTTCTCGATTGATACTTTTTATTTCAAAGCATCTATGAAAGTTAGGAGCGTGAGGCAGTGAATTGGAGCACTAAAAAAGCGATCGCCTTTGATCTTGGCTACACCCTTGTCACGAACAATCGCGTACAGCTGCACCGGCAATTTCTTCGCAATCAAGGCATTGAGCTTGAGGAGGAGATTATACGGCGTGCTTACCATCTGGCAGACAAAAAGTTTATGCGCGCATATCCAAAAGTTATTTCAACCGGATGGGATTATTATTTCCCTTGGTTTGTAGGCAAGGTTAATTTTTTGCTAGGCCATCAATTCAATCTGATTGAGCAAACCAATTTTATGAAACAAGAGATCGACCGATTATGGCAGTCGGGACAGTCATTCTGGACTCCTTTTTCGTGGACTGTGGATACACTTCAAAAGCTTCGCGAACAAAACTTTCGGCTGGCGTTGCTTTCCAATTGGGATGCATCAGCGAGGCCCATACTATCGTTTCTTGAATTAGATGAGCTGTTTGATGTCATTATTATTTCGGACGAGTTTGGTTGCGAAAAACCGGATCCCTCGATCTTCCAAGAGCTGCTGCTGCAATTAAATTGTTCTTCTGAAGAGGTCGTATATGTGGGTGATAATTATTACGATGATGTGCCTGGAGCAGCCGAAGTCGGCATAGCAACACTTCTATTGAATCCTTACGGACGGCTTGGCATGGAAGAGCTTAATTATACGCCTGTCGTTCCAGACATTCGGCATTTGCTAGAGCTTCTTCCTTTGCACAGTCACGCCGCCTATGAATAGTCCGCTTCATGAACGTATTGAGGCTCAATTTCATGCTTTGGGGCGAGCTCAGCAAAAAGCAGCTACCTGGCTTATGAAAAACACCCATCACGCTGTGTTTATGTCCATTAAAGAAATCGCCCATGCTTCGGAAGTAGGAGATGCGACAGTGCATCGATTATTTATGGATTTGAATTACAGCAGCTTCGCCGAGGCGAAGAAGGAAATGCAGCAGAATGCGCACAGCCTGCGCACTATTCGCCGCTTGGAGAGAAGCCAGCAGGCTCCGCCAGCTTCTTGGATGAAAAAGGCCTTGGAGGTAGAACTGTACAATTTCCAGCTGACATTCACCGCTGCCCTGGAGGAAAATATCGACAAAGCCGCGGATTATCTGTGGCAAGCCAGCAAAATCTATGTGGCTGGCTGGAAAATGACTGCCTCCGTCGCACATTCATTATCCTATGCCCTGCACTTTGTATTCGGCAACGTGACTGTTATAGAATCGGCCTCAAGCTTGACAGAGCATGTCGCCAATATGAAGGAGGACTGCGTTCTGGTAGCCATGCAGTTTCCACGCTACTCCAAACCAATAACGAAGCTTGTGCAAGAAGCCAACAAAGCAGGAGCGACCTGCATTTTATTTGCAGATTCTCCGGTTGCACCGTCCGTTTCTTATTGCGATGTAAGCCTAGTCTCAGCAACCGAGTCCCCCGGATTTTTAGATTCTTACGTCACGCCATTATTGATAAGCCAGATGATTATTCAAGTTATCGCTCATAAGCATCCTGATTTCGTCAAGCAGCGGCTTCATAAACACGAGCAATTGTTCAGCACCTTTGGTATCTTTCGACACTAATACTCGTTCTGGAGGTATTCACGTGAAAACTATAAAAACTCCTGTCCTTCTTTTGGCGCTTGCTGTCATGATCATTGTTACTGCGTGCGGGCAAGCAAATCCGAACACTGCTTCCAATCCTGCCGGCTCTTCGAATGCGAACACCGGGCAATTCCCGTCACCTTCTCCAACGAATACTGCCGGATCAGGAGCTATTCCTGCAGGCGGCATACTCAATTATGCGATGCAAAATGATGTGGACGGCTTAGATCCGCATGCTACAGTCTCCGCTTCTACCTTCCTCGTCACTGACAATCTTTTTGAAACATTAGTTGGCGTCACACCTGCCGGTGAGCTTGTCCCGCAGCTCGCCACAGCATGGACCGCTTCTGAAGACGAGCTGGAGTGGACGTTCAAGCTGCGTCCTGATGTCACTTTTCATCATGGAGCTGCTTTCAACGCGGATGCTGTTATAGCCTCTTTCTCGCGTTTGCAAGGGGAGAGCAGTCCCCGCGCCAAAGATTACGCCAATATTGTTTCGATTGTAAAAAAAAGCGAGCTTGAATTAATGATGACTCTTGCCAACAAGGATGCCACCTTCATCTCCTCTCTTGCCAATCCTTGGGCAGCCATCGTGGAAGAAAGCGATGGGAAGCTTTATGGAACTGGACCGTTCAAGCTGGTCAGCTATGAGCCTCAGCAAAATATTAAAATTGAAAAAAATGAAAATTACTATGAGGCGGACTTGCCCTATCTTGACGGTGCAACCTTCACTATTATTCCTAACGAGACAACGTTGCTTGCCGGACTTCAAGCACAAACGGTTCATGTCGGCTCCATTTCTGGAGCACAGCTTCCTCAAGTAGAGGCTTCCACACATTTAAAAACACAAGGTTCCGTACAGAACAGTATTCAGCTGATGGCGATGAACACGGCAGTAGAGCCGCTAAATCATGTAAAGGTGCGCCAGGCGATGTCAATGGCTATTAACAAGCAGGACATTATCGATGGCGTAAGCTGGGGCTTCGGTACCGCTATGGGAAGCCATCTGCCGCATTTGAGCTCCTACTATATAGATACTAATGATGTGCTTCCATTTAACATTGAAGAAGCTAAAGCATTGCTGGCTGAAGCTGGTTATCCGGATGGCTTTACTCTAAAGATGAGATTGCCGGAAGGTTATACGTATCATGTCAATGCAGGTCAAATGATTGCTGATCAGCTAAGCAAAATCGGGGTTAAGGTAGATATTGAAATCATTGAATGGGGCGTATGGCTAGCTGATGTGTATGATGCCCGGAACTATGAATTAACGGTAATCAGCCATACTGGCCGTCTTGACCCGCATGCTTTCTTAAGCCGCTATCAATCTTCTTCAAAGGAAAACTATTTTAATTATGTTAATGCGGATATTGACGCCGCTATAGAAGAAGCAGCAATTGTCAGCGATGCCGAAAAGCGTCAAGAGCAGTATGCTTTTATTCAAAAAACTTTGGCGAATGAAGTGCCTGCCGTATATTTGCAATCTATGGAAGGTATTCTTGCGCTCAACAAATCCGTTCATAATCTGGCTTCCTTCCCAATCGGCATCATTCATCTTAAAGAAGTCTATCTATCTGAATAAGGATGAAGGAAATGAACTTTTTCATACAGCGACTTCTCTCGGCTGCTTTACTCTTATTTATAGTCTCGTTTGCCTCTTTTGGAGTATTGATGATTATTCCCGGCGATCCTATACGCCTGATGCTCGGCACCGAAGCTTCTCCCGATCTTGTGGAGGAGCTTGGCCGGCAGTATGGCTTTCATCTGCCTTGGTATGAGCGGTATTGGAATTGGCTGATACACGCCTTGCAGGGCGATCTTGGACAATCCTTTCTTTATAAGCTGCCTGTTACAGCTCTCATTATAGACCGTATACCTGTATCTGCATCCTTAACTGCTCTCTCCATGCTAATTACTCTAATCGTTGCTTTGCCGCTGGGGATAATCGCAGCTATTCGCAAAGGAAGCCTGCTAGACAAAATTATTCAAGCGCTTGTTCAGTTTGCGATAGCGATACCTAATTTCTGGATTGGCATTTTGCTTTTGATTGCCTTTTCTGTGCTGCTTCCCTGGTTTCCGCCGGGCAGCTATAAACCGCTCTCGGAAGGCCTGCTGCCGCATATGCAATCACTCTTCCTGCCTGCTGTAACACTCGCGATCGGAGAGGCGGCAGTGTTAATTCGAATGATTAGAGCTTCTTATATTGAAGTTTTGAATAAAGATTTTATGGTATTTGCGCACACGAATGGGCTGCCCAAAAGAAAAACCTATTTGCAGTACGGCTTGCGCAATAGCCTGATTGGTCCGATTACGATGCTGGGACTTCAAACGATGAGCCTGATTAGCGGAGTCATTATTATTGAACAGTTATTCACACTGCCCGGTATAGGACGTTTACTGCTCGTTGCCGTCCAGCAGCGTGATTTAATTTTAATGCAAGGGCTAGTCTTATTTATTACTTTTACAGTCATTATTATTAATCTTTTGGTAGATTTGCTGTACTCCATCGTTGATCCGCGCATCTCTTTTCAGCAAAGAAAGAAGGTGACAGCATGAAGTCCTTCAAAGCAGGCGTCTTTATGCTTTCTCTAATCGGAATCATGTTTATATTATCCTTTGTATACCTGCCTCATGATCCTTATTCGATGAATGTAGCGAACCGTTTCGCACCGCCAAGCTGGGAGAATTGGTTGGGAACGGATCAATATGGCCGCGATGTTATGAGCCGCTTGCTGTTAGCGTCAAGAAGCGCATTGATCGTCTCTTTGGGCGGAGTTGGAAGTGGAATGGCATTGGGCTGTTTATTAGGAGCTATTGCAGGCTATATTAGAGGGCTGGCAGGCAATATAATCATGCGTGTAATGGATGGGATGTTTGCTTTCCCTAATCTGCTGCTCGCATTGATCCTAGTTACGGTAATGGGTACTGGAACTTACAACGTTCTAGCTGCTATCGCCCTATTCAGCGTCCCGTCCTTTGCAAGACTAATGAACGGCTTCATTCTGGAAGCCGGATCCTACGGCTATGTAAAAGCTGCCCGCTCCTATCACGCAGGGCATGCCCGCATTTTAT
The DNA here is from genome assembly GCF_036541265.1 of Paenibacillus sp. IITD108. Classification (NCBI taxonomy): domain Bacteria; kingdom Bacillati; phylum Bacillota; class Bacilli; order Caryophanales; family Paenibacillaceae; genus Paenibacillus; species Paenibacillus sp. IITD108. The sequence goes on from NZ_JAZHCT010000021.1 coordinate 46,543, forward strand.
TTCGCCATATGATTCCTGCGGTTCTTCCCAAGCTGGGCGCACAAATTTCCGTTGCGCTCGGAGCTGGTATTTTAACGGAAACGGCTCTGTCTTTTTTAGGTCTTGGCGTTCAGCCGCCGCATCCGAGCTGGGGAGGCATTCTTAATGAAGCGCAAGCGTTTATTTATTTAGCTCCCACGTATCCGATTATTCCCGGCTGTTTGATATTCATCGCAGTTGCGGGCTTTAACCTGCTTGGCGATGGAATTGCAGCACGACATAAGGAGGCGGTGTCATAATGCTATCTGTACAACAACTAAGCATCGAATTGCTTGTCAATCAAAAGTGGCTGACCGCTGTGCGTCCGCTTAGCTTCGAGTTGAAAAAGGGAGAAATTATGGGGGTGATTGGTGAGTCAGGCTCGGGAAAATCACTGCTTGCCAAAGCGATTATGAATATATTGCCGAAGCGCGCGCGCATTGGAGGCGGCAGCTTATTTATAATTGATACAAATGTATTAGAGCTGTCCAGCAAAGAGCGGTTGAAGTGGAATGGCAAAAAAATAGCTTATATTTTTCAAAATCCGGCAGCGGCCTTAAATCCGATCATCACGATAGGGCAACAATTAATTGATGCTATTTACGCTCATCAGAAGCTTTCGAAAGCAGAAGCTATTCAGATCGCCAAGCAAGCTCTGCTTGATGTCGGCATCCAAGATGCCGAGCGCGTATTTAAAAGCTATCCGCATGAAATTAGCGGCGGTATGAAACAACGCGCCGTCATTGCAATAGCTGTTATTCATCAACCCGATTTGCTAATCGCAGATGAAGCAACGACAGCACTGGACGCGACTATTCGCAAGCAAGTTCTTGATTTATTTCGCATGCTGAGCCAAACCAAGAAGATATCCATTCTATTTATTAGTCATGATATTGCTGCTGTTAAATATGTTGCGGATCAAGTGCTCGTCCTATATGGCGGGCATATGCTCGAATACGGCTCAGGCCAAGCTGTGCTGAAGCATGCCAAGCATCCCTATACGGAAGATCTCTTAAAAGCAACTCCTTATCAGATCCAGGCAGGCGAGCGATTAAAGGGTATCGCTGGACAGGTTCCTCCTATTACACAAAATGAACAAGGCTGCATATATAAGGATCGCTGTAAGCTTGCTCATGACCGCTGCAGAGCGTTCGTTCCTGAATTCCGTCATCCTGCCTTGGAAAGTCTGCACAAGTACAAATGCCATCTTGATCTGTTTCCAAACACTCATCCTCTTGAAAAGGAAGCAGGTGAATCGCTTGAGCTCGTCCTCAGCGCCGTTACTTGAAGTTAGACAGTTATGTAAATCCTTCCCTACCCCCGGCCGTGGCAAAAAAAAGCTGGACGTGCTCAAAGGCATCAATCTAACGATCAATGAAGGGGAAATTATTGGGCTGGTCGGCGAAAGTGGAAGCGGAAAATCCACTTTTGGCGAATGTATTGGAGGGTTGCAATCGGCACCTGAGAATTCGGTTTTTTTTCGCGGAAAAGATATTACGCAATTAACTAAGCATGAATACAAAGAATATCGCCGCTCCGTGCAATTTATTTTTCAGGATCCTGCCGAAACCTTAAATCCTAGAATGACCGTCGCGCAAATCATTGAAGAGCCCATGCTTGCAGCAAAGATTGGATATAAACCTAAAGACAGGCTGCAGCGTATAGCACAGTTAATGGGAGATGTTGGTTTGAATACGTCTCTGATGCATAGCCGCCCTGCGCGCTTAAGCGGCGGACAATGCCAGCGCGTGGCAATTGCCAGAGCGCTGGCGGTAAAGCCTGCACTGCTCATTTGCGATGAGGCGGTTTCTGCCCTTGATTTGTCTGTACAAGCCAATATATTAAACCTGCTACTTGACCTGCAGCAAGCCTACAAAGTAAGCCAGCTCTTTATTTCGCATGATCTGCACGTCGTTCAATACTTGGCAAAGAAAGTAGCGGTCATTCATCAAGGGCTTATCGTAGAGGAGGGCAGCAGCAGAGATGTTCTGCAGCATCCGCAGCACGCCTATACCCGCTCCCTCGTCAGCAGCTCTTTATAAATTGGTTTTGTGGAAGGGGTTCTGAAGCGCACGCTAATGCTAACTGCATTTTCTGTACTTAGTTTTACGAAATTTGGTCGTTGAAAAACGCTAACGGAACTGAGACACGCTATTGTACGAAAATCAGCTTATTCTAAAATCTAAAGGAACTGAGAAACCTTATTTACTCAAAATCACTACCTAAACGGGGAAAAGATTACCTATAGCGCTCCACAGTTCCGTTACAGTTTTAAAATACTTTTTTATTGCTAAATAGAGCCTCTCAGTTCCGTTATAATTCTAAACTGATGGCATTACGACTTTTGCTCGGTTATTTAATACATGTAGAATCCTATATTCGATAAAAAAAGTATCTAGATGCACAAAATGCATTTAGCTGCCCAAATATGCTTGTCCCTTCTCAACTTCTACATTTACGAAAGGTTGTACATTTATGAAATTAACGATTATCGGATGCTGGGGTGCCTATCCGCCAGCAAACGAAGCGACCTCCGCCTATTTATTGGAAAAGGATGGCTTCCGCCTGTTAATTGATTGCGGCAGCGGAGCGATCTCGCAAATACAAAACTTCGTAGACTTAAGCGAGCTCGATGCCTTGATTGTATCGCATTATCACCATGACCATAAAGCAGACATCGGCTGCTTGCAATACAATATGTTTCTGCAGCGAATTGGCGGGCTTCGCTCCTCAGCCTTCCCTATTTACGGTCATTGTAAGGAACCTGAGCAATTCTCAGCGCTGAATTATATGAACTACACGGAAGGGCGCGAGATTACAGCGCACACCTCTGTTGTAATCGGACCTTGGACCGTCACATTTTGCGAAACCAACCATCCGTCTTATTGCTTGGCTATGCGCTTCGACGACGGTGAGCATACATTCGTGTACACAGCGGATACGCATTGGACGGATGATATGGTTCATTTCTGCTCGGATTGTGACCTGCTGCTGTCCGAATGCTCGGTATATGATCATGACGTCTCCGTCTCAAGCGGTCATCTAACACCGGAACTGACAGGAAAATTAGCTCAACAATCCCGCGCCAGGCAACTGATCATTACCCATTTGCCGCACTACGGAGCGCATGAGGACATTTTACAGCGTGTCACGGCGATCTATTCCGGTCCTGCTCAGCTCGCTGCTAAAGGGTCTGTTATTTATTTTGCTTAATTACTTCCGTTTAATCGCATGTTCAAAAAAATTCAGCGGCAAGACTCCGCGTGAGTTTCGTATAGAGAAGTTAAATGAGGTTTGAATTTATGAAAATATTACTAAAATCGCAACCTTTAAACTAATACACTCGTTTAATAGGCGAGAGGCGTACCGTTAAGGATTGCTAATCATGCTGAAGCAGGAGAGCTTACAGACTCTCCCAAAATCCAGGATAAGTGGTTTCCCGTACATCACAGACCTTCCCTTATCCTCTAAGCAAAGGAGACTTACACATGAAGAAAAAACTGAAAAAAACATTAGTCAGCTCGTTGTCCGTCGCCGTATTGTCTATGTCAGCAGCAAGTATCGTTTCTGCCAATGGAACGACTTCAGCCGCTTCGCCTGTTGATCAAGTAATAAGAGCTGAAGCAAACAGCGCTGAGCAGGTAAACGCGCCTAAATTTGCATCGATCAGCGGTGTTATTCAAGAGATTGCAGATTACGAAGCGGTAGAAAATGCTAAGATTATTACTGTAAAGTCCGCTGATGACAGCATCACTCGTTTTGTCGTTACAGATGCAACCTACGTAATGGACGAGCTTAAGGCTGGTAGTGAAATTGTTTCGTTCTACGATGCAAATGCACCTGTTATATTCATATATCCTCCGCAATTCAATGCAGTTGCAATAGCCGCTGTCAAAGAAGAGCGTACCGTTAAGGTCGACCGTTTTGACGATAAGCTGGTCAGCTCCGATGGCGACCTTAAGCTGAATATTTCGGAAGATACTAAAATTACACTTCAGGATGGCACTGCCTACACTGGCGAGCTTGCTGGCCGTGATCTAGTCGTTACTTACAGCGTATCGACAGATAGTATTCCAGCTCAAACAACACCTTCACATATTACCGTTCTAAACGAAAAGAAGGATAGCGAGGAACAAATGGAAGCTGAATACGCTGAAGTAAAAGGAACGATTAAATCGATTAATGAGCATGGCGCCAATAAAGATATGTCGCTGGTTGAACTGGAGCTTGCTGACGAACAGCCAGCTTACCTGGTTATATCAGACAAAACCTATGTTGACGAAAAGCTTGAGGTAGGCGCAGAGGTTGTTGGATACTTCAACACCAAGATGCCGATGATACTAATCTATCCGCCGCAATATAATGTTGAGGCGGTAGCTGTAGTCAAGGAAGGTCGCAATACAACCGTTGACCGTTTCGATAAAAACATGACAAATTCCGCTGGCACGCTGGCGTTGAAAGTTAGCGAGGATACGAAGATCGTAACGCCTGACGGCAAGCCTTTCACAGGCAGCCTGATTGACCGCAAGCTATTTGTGGAATACGGGGTTACAACTAAGAGCATTCCTGCTCAAACCAATCCTTCCCGCATCGTAGTTCTTGAAGACGAAAGCGATGTAGCTGTTGCTGAAAAAAGCATCGTAGTAGGCGGCAAGACAATCGAAGCACCTGCTGCATTTTCGAATGACGAAGGCACGATCATGGTTCCGCTGCGCGCCATTGCTGAAGAGTTGGGCTATGAGGTTGGCTGGAACGATGAAACAAAACAAATTACACTTGGTCATACCATCTCCTTGACAGCTGGCAAGGACGAATATATTTTCGCCAGAATGGCGCCGATCAAGCTTGGCACTGCACCTGTACTTTTTAAAGGCAACTCCTACGTCCCTCTTGCATTTTTCACAGAGGTAGCTCAGCTAAGCGATGCTTACGTGAGCACTGACAAAATTGTAGTTAACAAGTAAGCTGTCATTGCTGCTGTAGAATACGGCAGTGAAATAAACCGTACTTCCTATTGGACGGTATGCGATAAAGCGTACTTCTATGGGATGGTATGCGATAAAGCGTACTTCTATGGGACGGTATGCGATAAAGCGTACTTCCATGAGACGGTATGCGATAAAGCGTACTTCTATGGGACGGTATGCGATAAAGCGTACTTCCATGAGACGGTATGTGATAAAGCGTACTTCCATGAGACGGTATGCGATAAAGCGTACTTCCATGAGACGGTATGCGATAAAGCGTACTTTCATGAGATGGTATGCGATAAAGCGTACTTCCATGAGACGGTATGCGATAAAGCGTACTTCTATGGGACGGTATGCGATAAAGCGTACTTCTATAGGACATCACAAGGATAAACGGCTCGCTGTCCTTCGCTTGAAAGAAGGAGGCGCGTTTACCGATGAAGTATAGGAACAGCTATAAGGTGAAAACTTATACTTTCCTATACATTAAAATAATCCGCACTTCCTCTTGGAATGTGCGGTTTATTTTTGTTTGAATGCGTCAAGCTGATTGAACAAGCACACCTGGGCTGCTAAATACATTTTACTTTTCCTCCTCAAAACTACGATTTGGACTATAATAACGGAACGACTGACTATCTAGCGAAATTGTTGATTCCTTGTAGACAGGGCAACAAGCAATATGTGATAGTCGATACCTACCTTTATTGCTACGTACTTATTGAGGGTTTTTCAACAGTCTAAGTTTTTCAGGCTGTTGAAAAACCTTTACATCGCGAAATGTGCCAAATAAAAGTAGTTTGAGGATGCGCCGACCGGCTCTGTGTGAATTTTCATATACAATTGTGTTTTTTGGGGCATTTCAGCGAAATGTATATGAATTTTCATATACAATTGTGTTTTTTGGGGCATTTCAGCGTAATGTGTATGATTTTTCATATACAATTTTGTTTTTTGGGGCATTTCAGCGAAATGTATATGATTTTTCATATACAATTGTGTTTTTTGAGGTATTTCAGCGAAATGTGCATGATTTTTCATATACAATTGTGTTTTTTGAGGTATTTCAGCGAAATGTGTATGAAATTTCATATACAATTTTGTTTTTTGAGGTATTTCAGCGAAATGTGTATGAAATTTCATATACAATTGTGTTTTTTGAGGTATTTCAGCGAAATGTGTATGAAATTTCATATACAATTTTGTTTTTCGGGGCATTTTAGCGAAATGTGTATGAAATTTCATATACAATTAGCCGTTTTAGGTAGCGCCGACCGATTCTGTATGGTTTTTCATATACAATTTTGTTTTTTGAGGCGTTTCAGCGAAATGTATATGAAATTTCATATACATTTAGCCGTTTTGAGGTAACGTCGACCGGCTCTGTATGAGATTACTTCATTCCAAAAGTCAGTACAAACAACCGCACACTCTTAAGCACACTCTTACTCTACTGCCTCCTGCTTACACTCATGGTATACCAGAGCCTCCGCCATAATGGCCGATTCTACATCCTACACTATTACTTTACTGCTTCCTTTACACCCGTACACCCTTATATTCCACGGCATTGTCCATAGTTCCCGCTCCGGTCGACTAGACCTGCAACTTCCTGCTTCCATCTGCCGCCTACTCCGAAAAGGGGCCAGGGCTAGCGAATAGCCTTCGTCGCCCTGGCCCCGATCCTCCAGCTTCCTATTACTGCAGCCCCCGGTAAGCAACCTTGCCTTTACCAGCTGGTCCAACAAGATTGGCTTGCCCGTAGCCGTACACCTGCTGTCTGACACCGTCAAGGGCAGGATCAACATACTGCAAAAACCAATCCTCCAGCCCGGCGCGCATTTCCTCCAGCCTCTCTTGGTGCTCTGGCTGATCGATCAAGTTATGTTGCTCCTCCGGATCGTCCTGCAAGCTGAACAGCTCATGCGGCCCGTACGGATAACGGTGCACATACTTCCATTCCTTGCTGCGTATCATCCGAACTGGCCCGTACTCGTCAAAGATAACGATATGTTTATGCTGCGACTTGGATTCGCCCAGTAAATACGGCAGAAAGCTCGCGCCCGGCAAACTGTCATCGCCATGAGGCGGCAGTCCTGCATATTCCAATATCGTCGGCATGAAATCGTAGCCGCTTACGAGCTCATCATTGACGGCCCCTTGAGGAATGCGGCCAGGCTGCGAGAAGATAGCCGGAACCTTAACGGAGGTGTCGAACATATTTTGCGGGAAGGTCCCGTTGCCTTTTCCCCAAATGCCATGATGACCGCAATTGTAGCCATTATCGCTCATAAAGCAAATCATCGTATTTTCACGCATGCCCGTTTGCTCAAGCTGATCGATAATACGCCCAATATTTTCATCCATGGCTGTAATAGCGGCAAAATAGCCCTGCAGATTCGTATTCCGGTCATCCCAGTACGGCTCTGACTTGATTTGCCACGGGTGCTTCGGCTCTCGCGGACAAGAGTCAAATTCGCAATCAGCATAAGAATCAACCAGATGCTGCGGATGATTGTTAATCCACGGGGTATGCGGAGCCGTATAGTGCACGCTTAAATAAAAAGGCTGCTCCGCACTTTGCTTGGCAAGAAATGCAATGGCATCATCCGTGATCAAATCGGTCACATAGCCAGGCTCCTGTACAGGCTGTCCATCTCGTATCATAGGAGCGTTATAGTAACTGCCTCCCCCGAACTGATGAACATACCAATGACTGAAGCCCTTTTGTGGATTTATGCTGTCACCCAGATGCCATTTTCCGCTTAATCCGCATACATAGCCATTGTCAGCAAGCATTTCTGTATAGGTTGGCTGTCCTTGCAAATACTGAATAGCGTTTTCCCCCATATTGCCTTCGCAAATCCAGTCATGAACGCCATGCTGTGATGGAATGCGGCCTGTAAACAGCGAGGCGCGCGCTGGCGAGCATACAGGAGAGGTGCAGAAGAAATTCGTAAAACGAATTCCTTCTGCTGCCAGCCGATCCAGGTTAGGCGTTCTAATATCGGTATTGCCCGCGCAGCCCATTGCCCATGATCCCATATCATCGCAAAGTATGAATACAATATTAGGCTTGCTGCCCATCATTGAAGCCATATTTCCCACTCCCTGCTATTACTATTATTTCTGCTGAGCCTCATAGGCTGCATTTACAGCAGCAAGCACTTTATCGCCGCCCTGCTCGCGCCATTTTTTAGACAGCTCAGCTAGACCCTTATCAATATCCACCTTACCTGCGATCATATCAAGATAGTACTGGTTTGCAAGCTCGCTAAGAATGCCCGCTCCAAACACGCCGCCCATTTCAATTTCTTCAGGAGTCGTTGTATTAACCAAATTTGGTACCAAATTACTTGTTGCAATTTCTACTGACTGTTTTGCACGATCGGCCTGCGGTTCTGTCTGTGGCAAATAATTTCTAGTCACCGGCCAAACTACGTTGCCCCATGCCAGCGGATGCGCCCAGCCATTGGATGCGAAATTATCCTTCGCGCGTTCTTCCTCATTATAATTAATTTTGTCGCCGTCTTTCGTGTAATGAATGCCTTCAAAACCTAGCTCCAGCAATTCTCTGCCTTCAGGGGAAAGCATAAATTCTATAAACTGAGCAGCTTTCTTTGGATCCTTCGCTTTCGTTGTAACAGCTGTAAACAATCCGCCTTTTTTGTCCCCTACTACACCGTGCGTGCCTTCTGGTCCAGCCGGCGGGTCAATAAAGCCCAGTTTTCCTGTTGGCGTCAGCTCCTGCAAGCTTTTTTCAAGTCTGTTTACGTGTCTGAATAGCGGAGCAATCATAAATCCGGCCTTGCTTTGGAATAACTTCTGTTCACGTTTCTGAGTATCATTAAGCAAGAACTCAGGATCAATCAGTTTTTCTTCCCACAGCTTATGAATATACTCTACCCCTTGCTTGAACGCAGGATGCTCAAATACAGGCGCTACTTTGCCGTTATCATCCAAAATCCAATCACCATAAGGTAAGCCGTACGCATAGAAAATAAAGTTGAACGAGCTGTTAAAGCCGTTTTCTTTTGCACCCGTCAAGCCATACGTATCATTCACACCGTTTTTATCCGGATCTTTGGTTGCAACCGCTTTTAACGCTTCGTAAAATTCATCCAATGTTTTTGGCGGCGCAATATTTAACTCCTCCAGCCAGTCAGCGCGGTAAGTCATAGTTGCGTTCGACTTCTCTTCTATAAATGGATATCCGTAATATTTTCCGTCAACAGCAGTCCAGGAAAATTTGTCTTCCAGCTTTTCTCTTACTGTAGGCATATCTGGCAAATAATCGTTCAGCGGAACAAGCAAGCCTTCCTCAATCCATTGGCTGAGTGAAGAGGATGGGTATTGCGCTGTCACCACATCCGGGAAGTCGCCTGTAGCCATTGCCACATTGATTTTTTCAAAGCCGCCCTCCGGCACAAATTTAATTTCAAGTTCGATACCTAAGCGCTTGTTGATTTCTGCAATAATACGATCCCCCGGTTGGATTGGCTTGGCAGCCGAATCGCCAGGCGTCAAATAAACGATCTTAACCGGTTCTCCACTTCCCGAATCCGTCCCAGAGCTTTGCGGCTTTGTTCCTCCATTATTGCTGGAGCAGCCAACTAGCAAGGTGAATGCAAGAATGAAGCATATAATAGATACCAGTGTGCGTGAAGCATTCTTTTTCATGAAAAATCCCCCTATAATATTCTAATGATCAGCTACTCTTTTACTGCTCCAAGTGTTGCTCCCTGTACAAAATAACGTTGGAAAAATGGATATATCAGCATTACCGGAATAGTAGAAATCATAATCGAAGCCATCTTGATCGATTGCCCGAGCAGGAAAGGACTGTCCCCCCCTGATTGATACATCGCTTCATTATCAATAAGCATCGCTCTCATAAATAATTGGAGCGGCCATACGCTTTTGTCCGTTACATACATAACGGCTGTAAAAAATTCATTCCATTTGGCTACCGCGTAAAATAGTGAAATTGTCGCAATTGCCGGCATGGATAATGGCAGCACAATTTGAAATAATATACGATAGTCTCCGCAGCCGTCAATACGCGCTGCTTCCTCCAGACTTTCAGGCACAGAGGCCATAAACGTGCGCATAATAATCAGATTATACGTCTGAACCATCAACGGCATAATCATCGCCCACACCGTATTCATCATTCCCAGCTCTTTTACCACTAGATAGGTTGGTATTATACCACCACTGAACATCATAGTAAAAACAATTAAAAACATAATGACTCTGCCGCCTGGCAAATAGTTTTTCGATAATACATAAGCTGCCAGTGTTGTTACAATCATGCTCAATATTGTACCTACAACCGTCACAAATATACTAATTCCGTAAGAGCTCCAAAGCTGGTTCATACCTATAATGTACTCATAAGCCTCAAATGTAATCGTTTTCGGAATTAAGTGTAAATTAGATGCCATGCTCTCGCTAATCGGTGTAATCGATACAATTAATGAATCCCAGAATGGAAACAGGGTCAGCAAAGTGATCAACGTTAAAAAGGTGTAATTGCATGTTTGAAATATTTTAGCGCCTAAACCGGCCTTGTCCATAGTTTCTCTACCTCCTGCGCCTAACCAAAATGACTAATATTGAACGCTATCTAAAATAAACAGCCTCGCCGTTCTTTGTAAAAGCTAGAATATGCCTTGATCACCCTTCATTCGGGATAGCTGATTCGCGATGACCAGCAGCACAAAGTTAATGATGGATTTGAACAAGCCCAGTGCAGCTGCAAGGCTGAACTTTCCATCCGCAAGCCCTGTTCGATAGACATACGTATCAATAATATCGGCCACACGGTAAACGCCGGAATGATAAAGCACAAAAATTTGCTCAAAGCCAGCTTCCATCAAGCTTCCGATTCTAAGAATAAGCAAAATCATAATAGTTGTGCGAATGCTTGGCAAGGTAACATGCCATATTCGCTGCATTCGATTGGCTCCGTCCATCCAGGCCGCTTCATACAAGGAAGGATTTACTCCAGCAAGCGCCGCCATATAGATAATCGTATTCCAGCCGAACTCCTTCCAAATCATCGATCCTACAAGCGTGGAACGGAAATACGCTTCATCGCTTAAAAAGCCGATACTATTGCCTCCTAATGATCGAATAATTTGGTTAACAACTCCATCATCAGTAGACAATAAATTAATTAGCAGCCCGCCCATAATGACCCAAGAAATAAAGTGAGGCAAATAAATAATGGTTTGAACGGTGCGTTTGAATGCCATTTTGCGTACTTCATTAAGAAGCAGCGCAACAAATAACGGCAGCGGAAAACCGAAGAATAAGCGATACAAGCTTATTACAATCGTATTCCAAAATACTTCCCAAAACTTATCCAGCTGCAGCAGCGCTTCAAAATGCTTGAAACCAACCCAGGGGCTACCATGAATCCCCTTTATAATGCTGAATTGTTTAAAAGCAATCGTTGCGCCGTACATCGGATAATAATGAAATATTAAATAGTAGGCGATAGCTGGAAGCAGCATCAGGTATAAATTGCGGTAGCGAATAACTTTCCGCAAGCCTTCAAATCTGCTCCGTTTTACATGAACGTTCAGTCTTGTTGTAGGGGCTTCCAAATTGGCGAGCCTCCTTTCTTTTCGTTTTTGTAAGCACTTTCAGCATAAGTCTGGAAAAGGCTTTCAACAAGAATCAATCGATCGCATCAGGCTGAAATTACGAAAAGAAAGCGGTATCATTATATCAGATCCGATTCACTTCTTATAAAAACGGTTGATTTTACGGGATTTGGCGCACTCTCCGCTACTCTCTCCTACTGCTTAAAACTGACCAAAATTAGCCGACCCGAAATTTGTAACGAATCCCTGTTAGGGTGTCTATTAATTGTCGATAGGTCAATAAGCAATCGAAAGGGAGGTTACTACAATCAAGTTTGGGATTCCGACCGCTGTTATCGTCCAATTCTTTTGATGAAATAACCCCTGTAAAGGATTAAATTGGCCTACAAAGGCGGCGCTGCCGCTTCTCCATTCCCAATCTTGCTCTTCGTTCCCCTTTCGTTTTGCTTGCCAATAGTTGCCCATAATTAATCGACATCCTCCCTGGACACGCTATCCGACCGAAATTGGACGTCCCTAGCTGGTCAGTCGTTCCGTTATTACGCCCAAATTCGCAGTTTAGAAGCGGCAAAGTGACAGACGTTCCGTTATTGGTCAATAAATCGCAGAAAAAGCCTCTTTTAGAGCCGAATAGCGGAACGTGTGACCGCCAAATTAAAAAAAAGGTGGTTTTAAGGCAAATAACGGAACGTGTGTCCATATCGATTTATTGCAGGCAGCAGCGTCCCTCCGCTCAAACTTAACGACAGCAGCATCCCGGTCATTTACTTGTAACCTTATATTAAAAATTAAAAAAACGGCTATTGCAGCCGTTTTTCAATTTCGCTGTTGCGATATTCTGTCGGAGTTAAGCCCGTCATTTTTTTCAGCGTGCGATTCAAACTTTGCTTATTGCTGAAGCCTGACATTTCGGCCACCTCATTAATCGAATAATCCGTCTCTGCAAGCAGGCGGCACGCTTCCTTGAAGCGAATATCGGTCAAATAATCGATAAACGTCATGCCTGTCGTATCCTTAAACAGCTTCGATACATAATTGCTGTTCATAAAAATCATATCAGACACCATTTGCAGGCTGAGCTGCTCCCTGTAATGCTCACGAATATACGCAACCAGCTTCATCATAACCTCGGAATGCTTGGAGCTGCTTCTTGCCTCCAGGCTTTTAGCAATGCCCTCCATAATGCGCAGCAGGTAGCTGCTTATATCCTCCGTTGTTTTCAGCTTCATAAATTCATAATGCCAGGTGCTGCTCTCGATTTCTTCCTCGGGAAGCGACAGCTCAATTCTAACTTTAACAAGCGCGTTGAATAAATGGGAAAGTATTATATTTTTCAAATACATGCCCGATTGCTCGTCCTGCTGCACTTGATTCAAAATCATCGCTTTTGTCGCAACCGCCTTATCAAAACTTCCCGTCTTCAACTCGCCCGTCAAACGATCGATATACTGCTGATAATTAATAAATGAATTGCGGTTAGCGCGATTTACATTCAGATCATGAATGGACAAAATACTTCCTTTTCCGGATATTTTCTCATAAAGCAATACTTCGACCGCTTCCTCATAAGAAAGATGAATATCGGTCAGCCTTTCATATTTGCCGCCTATTCCGATCGTAATGACATCGATAAGCTCGATCTCCTCTGCAGCCTGCTGCTGTATTTTAGCGGCGAAGCGCTTCATTTCCTCCGTTTGCCGCTCATCGCTCTGCCAATTTTCATGATGCAAAATAAGCACGTCATGCTTATGATAAGCAGCAATATAAGCGCCCTTATAAGTTTCAGCAATCAGCTTTTCGCAAATGGTTCTGATATGAAAATATACCCAGTTTTTCAGTTTTTCATCCATTTGCACCGCTTCACCTGTAACCAGATGAGCTCTTAAAACGAGCACGATATAATTGGCAGAGCCCAAATCCATATCGTAATACTGCAGCTGATCGCTTGTAGCCTCTTCATCCGATAGTTTGCCCGAAAGAAGATTTGTCAGCAAATGATCACGCAGCAATAGCTCCTGAGCCTGAAATCTTTGACGAAACGCTTCATTTTCAAGCTGAATATGGTCGATTGATTTGCGTATATAACTGAACTCATCCTGATGCTTCTCGCGTTTATCCATATGAATGCCTAGCGCCTGCATCATGCTGCGAATTGGACGGTAATGACTTTTCGATATAATAAGCGCAAACAGCAGACCAACGACTAGTCCAATCCCGGCTATAAGGATCGTCATCGTAATTACTTCATAGGAGCGCTGGAACAAATCATCATAAGGGTTAATCGTGACGTAAATCCAATCGTTAAACGGAGAGCGCAAATACGTAATAAACATTTTTTTACCGTCGATCTTTTGCATAAAATAGCCGTCGCTGCTGTTTGAAAACGCTGACATATCAATCCAGTCGAATCGGTCAAGCAGCATGCTTTTATCTTTATAAGACAATACTTCGCCTTCGTCATTCAAAATAGCTACATTGCCAAGCTTGCGATTATTCGTATTTACTACTGCGTTGTAAAGCACATCTTCCTTCAAATTAATCATTAGCGCGCCTAATTTTTTCTGATTTCTAAGCGGCGTGCTTACCATATAACTAATAAAATGTTCATCTCTATTTACCGACTTAACCTGCGTAGCTTCCCAAGCCGATGTCAGCTTAGAGTTAAGAAAGCGCTCTAGCGTATCTCGATTGGAAAAGCTGTCCAGCTCTGTAATCCCTTCGCTGGAAATTAATTTTTTATTTTGAGCGCTGTACAAATAAATAGAATGAATGTAATTAGATGAGGTTAAACGCGTATCAAACGTTTTTGACGTTTCCATCAAAAAGCGGTACTCATCATCTAAATTCCAAGGCAGCATAACAGATTTAAGCACGCTCGAATCCAAGCTAAGCGCGGTTGTCATTTGCTGCACCTCATATAATGACTGATCGACTATTTTGCTTGTTTGCAGCAGCAGCTCATTATTGGCTCCCACAATTTCTTCTTTTAGCAAATTGGAGGTATAGTTGTACAGCAAGGATGCCAGCAAGCTAATACTTACAACGACAACTATCGTGATTTGCAGCAGCAAGCGCAAGTAGACAGATTTCTTCATTCTAATCCCCCTATTCTAGGTGCACCTTCTTAGAATAACAAAAAACTTATTTACTTCGCACCTGTTTTGATGCAAAATAAATAAGTTTTTATTGGAATTTTTTGAAATGGTTCGTTTTAGAACATTTTGTCAGATATCGCTTTTGCTGTTTTCTCACGGTTTCTAAGCGCGTCATCCTTCATACGCAGCGCTACTGCTACGTTTAAAATATCGATTATGGCAAGCTGAGAAATTTTGGCCGACATGGAGCTGCCCTGCAGCGGATTTTCTTTGGCAACCATAAGCAGCGAATGATTGGCCAGCTTCGTAATCGGCGAACGCGCATTGCTTGTAATCGCAATAACTTTAGCGCCGGCTGCTTTGGCAAGCTGCAAATTGTCGATTGTATCCTTCGTGCTGCCGGAAATAGACAAGCCAATTGCGACGGAACGCTCATCCATTAGAGATGCTTCAATCGCCTGAAAATGTGTATCCTGCTTGGCATAGCTTCTAATACCGATTCGTGAGAAGCTATGGGCGGCCTGTGCTGCCGATAATCCTGACGAGCCTACCCCGAAGAAATGAATGCTTTCAGCTCCAGTTATAAGATCGATCGTTTTGGCAAGCTGCTCCCGATTCAGCAGCTCTCTGGTCTGCTCCAATATTTGCAAATGAGTGGAAATCACTTTATGCTTTAGCGCAGCCGGATCATCCTGCTCCGTCACCTCGTTATGCAGATGGTCCGTCGGGCGCACCAAATCCTGGGCGAGCGACAGCTTGAAATCCTGAAACCCTTTAAACTTCAGCTTGCGGCATAAGCGCAGTACCGACGTCTCTCCGACATCCGCTTTTTCAGCCAGCTCAGTAACAGAGTAATAAATAACATCCTGCGCATGATCTAAAATATATTTTGCTGCCTTTTGTTCCGTTTTCGTAAGTCCGTTATAATGGCTTTGAATGTTAAGAAGCGTAGCTCCTACACTTTGCATGAATGCGATCATCCTTCCTTCAACAAAAATCATCCGCTATTTATCTGTATTTTTCGATTAATTGATCGCGAGCAAGCCCCATCATAAGTCCGGCTGCTATTTCAGCAACCGTCCAGCCTGATTCTATCGCCCATGGCCCCCAGCCAGCATCGGCAGGAGAAGCATACACTTCCTTCAGGTTTACATCAAACGCTCTTGCCCAAGCGCCATGAATATAATGATTATCGCTATGAATTTGCGCCTGAACGATGAATCTGGCATGCTCCTCCCACAAACGGAGGAAATCGTCATCCTTCGTTACAAAATAAGCCTGCATAAATGCGACTGGCAGCCAGTTGTTGGAATATAATAAATCTACAACAGGATCTCCGTTATGTGCAAGCAAGGAGCTTTCGCCTTCGCCGACCTCGTTGCGCATAACCGCTGTATAGCCGCTGTCCCACTCCAAATAAGCGCCAGACGAATGCCGGAATTTTTGTAAATCCTGCGTTACTTGATAGAGCCAATCTTTATATCGGTCAGCCCCCGTCACCCAATAAGCCCAGCTGAGCGGTAATATCAAACGGCAATATTCCTGCGTCTCGCTTTGCTCTCTCGTCGTGTTCGGATACACATTCATAATCGTATCAAGACCTCTTAGTGCGGTATCCAAAAATGACTGCTTGCCGCCAAGCTTGTACGCCAACAGCAGTGCTGCTATATAATAACCATTATAATGAGCGCTCGGCAAATTACCCGGCTCCATGCTTAGCTGTGCAATAGCGGCATTGGTCAGATCCTTATTGTCTGTCCGCATAATGCGAGTGCCGTCAACGCCCGTCGTTTGCACTAGAAACTCTAAAATTTGAAAAATTTGAGGCAGCTCGTCATCCTTATTCTCATAAAGCTGTTTGAGCAGCTGCGGAATAATAGCTCTTGCCACATCATCCTGATAGCAAACTCCCCAAGCTTCCTCGGTCCAGCGCATCATACCGCGAAAAGGTCCCCATTCCTTGCATACGAAATGGTCTATCATGTATTGATAAAGCTGATTGGATAACTCAAGGCTGCTTGAACGGCCATGAACAAGATGCTCCATATAATAGGCAAAAGATATTTCGCCAATACAATCCGCCCGCTGTACGCTGTTTATTTTTTGGCTTCCGTCACAATAAATTTCAGAGCCGAGCCCTTCAATTGCGCCTTCTAACCCATTATTTCTAACGATGTTAGCGCGTTCAAACCAGCCCATTGCAAGCTGCGCAGCATACATGGCCTGCTGATCGATCGTCCAATCCGCGCGCAAACTTCCAGTTGTGTAGCTCTGGGGAAGCTGCTCCAAATCGCAGGGTTGCCCGGTCAGCCACTCCATAATAAACGCAACGATCTTCTCTATTCGTGCTCTTGGCGCAAACCTTGCCCTAATAAAAGAACTGAGCCTAAACGAACATACAAGCAGCTGACCCTGATTCTCGAACCATAGAGCCCGGTCCGAAATATGCTTATGGAAATCCGAAGGCAGCTCTATTCCGTCATGAGCGTGTACCGTCGTATATTGCAAAATCGGCACGTTATGGCTGCACGCAATATCATGCGGCTTGATGCGCATGCCGCTCTGATCCTCCAGCAGCATGCCAAGCTCCAGCCCGTCGATTTGAACGTCCTTAGAGCAGAATACCAGTCTGCGAAACTGCGTGCTTTCCGGCGGCGCACAGTATACATGTCCAATGCTCGCAACGTATTCGGCAAAAACCTTTTTTCCCTTTTGCATTTGCGCTTCTATAATAATACGTTCGGCAGCCTTAAGCAGCATCGGCTTATTGTCTGTTCCGCCAAGCATCGCAATGGCGTCATATTGCTCAAAATCTACAGCTGGAATGCTGCGCGGTTCTATGACATCAACGGCCAGCTTCTGCAGCTTGATCGCATCAAGCAGATCGCTAGTGCCTGAAGTTATGACAGCTATCTTCTTCATCGCTTTGCCTACCATCCCGTCTTCTTCGATTTATATAATAAATAAAGTATACGCAACAGATTTAATATTGCAATTTTGTCCATAAAGAAGCACAACAGCCGCCCCTGACTGTTTCTTTGCAGGAGCGGCTTTGCCATTCTTATTATACGGAGTGTGTATGCGGCCACTCCAGTTCAAAGCCTTGATCCTTCAGCAGCTGCTGGAATTCTGTCAAATAGACTTTGTTTTCCCTTACTTCTTTTGGCGTAACTTGCTTCGTCATACAGTAAGCCGATAGATGGCCCACTGCTTCGCCAATGTTCCATTCCGAAGGATGCACTCTGTAGCAGCCATTCGTAATATGAGTCGTTCCGATATTTTTACTTGCAGGCAGCACGTTTTTCACGCGAACTGGAATGAGGCTGCCAAGCGGAATTTGGAACGGATAGGCAGATATATCGATAAATGTATTAAGGCCTGTGCTCGGATGCAAATCTATACGGTAGCAGCCCACGCCTACAGAATCCTCAAACGGTACTGCTGCGGTGAGCGGCGATTCCGGCTGCGCGCTAATATGCTGTTCCGTTACTGTAGACAAGGATTGAATTCGGCGCGCTTCGCGAATATACGGATATTTAGCCAAGCCATCCTCAGTTCCGACAACATCCTTTCTAAGCCGCAGGCCAGGATAGCCTTTGCCGCCATCAGGTCTTGGCGCTTCCGTCTGCATCCAATATAGAAGCGATAGGCTCAATTGCTTGGCCATGTATAGATGATGCTGCCTTTCTTCCTCGCTTACATCAATAATCGAGCCTAGCCAATAGTCGTTCTGCGGCCAGTTTACGATCGTAATGCTGCTGTCATAAGTGCCTTCTTCAAAGTTGTCCTTATCAATAATCTGACGATACTCCCATAGCGAGAAGCGGCCTGGCTCCGGGAACAAGGAATATTCAATCGGCTCAAGCGTATGCGGCACAAGGCCGTACCAGCTTAATTGCTTGGTTGGCCAGAACGGAGCCTGGTAATCCTTCCAAAAGTCATACTCCGCCGGCCGTTCAATCGTATGATTCTCGCCTTCGATGTAGTCCATCGCAAAGCAGTACGTAAACGCCTGCATATTTTGCGGCTCAGCCGGTCCGTCTACCGCATGCGGCTCGCCCAAGTCCTGCTTCGATTCAGCGCCAGTTACGTACTCTACGCCAGCCAGCGGGAGCAAATCTCCACATTCCGTCGCATCTATAAAGTATGTGCCTTGCAGCACGAGCTGCTTGCCTGTGCGCAGCCCTTGAACCGTTACTGCTGTTACCGCGTCATCCTTCGTCTCCGCATGAACTGGAATATGCTCTGTCATAATCGAAAGCTTACCGCTATTCACATAAGGTGCCAACATCTCAGTAAGTACATGCAGCGCTGCGCGCGGCTCATGGCTAATCCGGCTTACATTAGCTGTGCCGGGATTAAGGCGGTCGTTCTCCCTCGCTTTTTGTGTAACAGGGAATAGATCCTTATAATACTTTCTAATATTGTCGCGGAAATTACGATAGGACCTCGTACACCCAAAGGATTCTATCCATTTATGCTCATCTGGCGGCACCGCCTGATTCGTCAGCTGTCCGCCAATCCAATCCGTCTCCTCCGTCATAATGACCTGCTTGCCCATCTTAAGAGCCGATAATGCAGCCGTGCAGCCGCCCAAGCTGCCCCCGATGATTACAATATCAGCCTTCGTAACGTTCTGCGTAGTCATTCTAGCAACTCCTTAAAGTGTATAATAGATTTGTTTTTCAAAATAATAAATGCATCAGCTATAAAATTGGAGATTATATTCTTTATACTATTTAGTTTTGGAGAAAAAGTCAACTTTATATAAACATATGACCAAAGTGGTATTTTGCATGTTCAAAGTGCCTTATGTCTTGTTTCTTGGTCATGATAGAATGAAAGCGCTATCAAAATAAAACCGATTTGTTGAAAGGGGTTCCTACTCATGCGTAAATCGTTAACGATTATTTGTGCTCTTATGCTTTTGTTTGTTGCCGCCTGCGGCTCTGGCGGCAGTGAAAAGCCTGCCAGCAGTACTTCTCCTGCTGCAACTGGCCCAGCGACAAAAGAGCCTGAAAAGCAGACCGCATTAAATGGAGAAAAGAAAAAGCTTTCGCTTTGGTTTATTGAATCCGGCAAACGTCAAGAGATTATTGAGGCAGCCGTTAAAAAATTTATGGATGAGAACCAAGATATCGAGGTTGAAGTTGTTCAAATAGCAAATGACCCTTACAAAACAAAGCTATCCGTAGCGATGGGCGGCGGCAATCCGCCTGATCTGTTCCATTCATGGGGCGGCGGCTGGCTGAAGCAATTCGTGCAGGCCGATCAAGTGCTTGAGCTGACGGGCAAGATCGATGAAAGCTCTTATATTCCTGCAGCGCTTGGCGCAGCAACGTTCGATAATAAAATTTACGGCGTTCCTTTGGCCATGTCGCTCGTACCTGTATTTTACAATAAAGAAATTTTTGAAAAGCATAGTATCGAAATACCAAAAACATACGATGAGCTGCTAGCTGTCGTAGATAAGCTTAACGAGGCAAAAATCATTCCATTTGCTATGGCCAACAAAACGAAATGGCCGGCTGCCTTTTTCCTTATGTATTTTGCCAATCGCGTAGCTGGCTCCGAGATCTTCGGTGAAGCTTATGAGCGCAATGGACGCGGCTTTGATGACGAAGCCTATGTAAAGGCAGGGGAAATGATTCAAGAGCTGGTGAAGCGCAATGCGTTCAACCCGGGCTTTAACGGGCTTCAATATGACACTGGACAGTCTCGTCAGCTGCTGTACACAGGCAAGGCTGCGATGGAAATTCAAACCGCTTCCTACATTAATAATGTCCGTAACGAAGCGCCAGAATTTGAAGCGAAGCTCGGTATTTTCCCATTCCCTGTTATCGATGGCGGAAAAGGCAAAGCTACCGATCTGGTCGGCGGAATCTCGCCCGTATTTTCAATAGCTGCAAAAACGAAATATCCGGAAGAAGCTTTGAAGCTTGTTCAAGCG
The DNA here is from genome assembly GCF_036541265.1 of Paenibacillus sp. IITD108. Classification (NCBI taxonomy): domain Bacteria; kingdom Bacillati; phylum Bacillota; class Bacilli; order Caryophanales; family Paenibacillaceae; genus Paenibacillus; species Paenibacillus sp. IITD108. Next base: position 67,190 of record NZ_JAZHCT010000021.1, read on the forward strand.
CTCACCTCATTGGAGCTCGCCCAGCAGTTGGCAGACGAAGCCGGCATGATCAGCGCGATACAAGGCGTAAATTACTCAGATCCATTCACGAAAGAAATGAACGATATGCTCACTTCTGCCACCTTTATGCAAACCTTCTATGACCAGACACTTCCTGCTGAGCTGGCGGAGCTTCACAAGGATACAACTCAGTCGCTATTCGGGCTGTCTGTTACTCCCGAAGAAGCCGCCAAGCAAATGGAGCAGCTTGCACAAGATTTATTGAAATAACGAATGGCGCGAGGGGAGGAGATTTCTCCCCTCGCCTCTAACGGAAGGAGCTGGACGTACGTTATGAGCACCGAACAGACCGTCACAAAGCAGCATGGAAGCAATAAGAAGCAATATGGCCTCTTTTTAATCTCATTTATCGCGCCAGCTTTGCTCATTTACTTGCTTTACGTTGTCTATCCGATCTTTGCCACTCTGTATTACAGCTTATTCAACTGGACCGGCATTCAAGCGGATAAAACCTTTATTGGCTTTGATAATTATGTGCGCCTTTTCAGCGATAAAGTTTTCTTAAAAACGATTTTCAACAATCTGGTTCTTGTAGTTGCCTCTGTTGCGACTCAAATCCCGCTCGGACTTGTCATGGCATTGATATTGTTTGCGCCTATTCGAGGGATGCGTTTATTCCGCACAGTTTACTTTTTGCCCTTATTAATGTCCACTGTTGCGCTTGGTATTCTATGGACATTTATTTATGACCCTATCTTCGGCATTGTGAACCGCTTCCTGGAAGCAATCGGTCTTGGGGCCTGGCAGCAAGGCTGGCTCGGCGATCCCAAAACAGCATTTATTGCAGTCATTATTACAATATGCTGGCAGTTTACACCCTTTTATATGATTCTATTCCGTGCGGCTATGTCTGGCATTCCAGATGATATATATGAAGCTGCCGAAATTGACGGATGCAGCGGCTGGAAGAAATTTTGGCTCGTTACATTGCCGCTTATCAAGCCTACCATTATTACTTCCTGTGTACTTTCCGTTATCGGCTCACTGAAATATTTTGATCTCATCTTCGTTATGACTGAAGGCGGTCCGGACAGCAGAACAGAGCTAATGGCAACCTACATGTACAAGCAAGCTTTCGCCAAATTCAATATGGGCTATGCAAGCTCTGTCTCCTTCTCCATGTTCATCATTGCTTTTGTCGTCGCTATCTTCATTCTTATGCTGGACCGGACAAGAAACAAGATCGATGAATAGTTCATTCAGAAAGGATTGATCCTGTTGCTATCTGCCTTCAAACGAATCAGTCTGTATGCTGTGGCACTGCTGTTTCTATTTTTTACCGGCTATCCCTTCTTATATATGCTTGCTACCTCTTTTAAAACGCAGGCTTATTTTTTCGAAAGCCCTACCTCCCTTTGGGGAACGTTTGTATGGGAAAATTATAAGCTAGTATTTGAGTTAGGGATTGACCGCTATTTTGTAAACAGCCTGCTCATATCCATTATAAGCGTCGTAATTGTTATTTTAACATCGGCAATGGTAAGCTTTCCGCTATCACGCATTCGCTTTAAACTGAATCGTCCGCTTTACTTTCTATTTCTCGCCGGCATGATGATTCCGGTTCATACCACTTTAATTCCTGTCTATGTTCTGACTAGAGAAATCGGTCTGTACGATTCGCTTTGGTCGCTGACCGGGCCTTATGTTGCCTTTAGCCTGCCGATTTCCATTATTATATTGACGCAATTTGTGAAGGAAATTCCAAAAGAGCTTGACGAAGCCGCCATCGTCGACGGAAGCACGCATGCCCGGCTGTTTTGGAGCATTATTTTCCCTTTGCTGACACCGGCGATTGCCACGATCGGAATTTATAACTTCATTCATATTTGGAATGAGTTTGTGTTTGGGCTTATTTTGATCACTACCCCTTCCAAAATGACTCTGCCATTAGGCTTGCGCGCATTTTACGGTGAATTCTCCGTTAATATTCCTGGTATTATGGCCGCGATTACACTCGGCACCCTGCCGCTTTTAATTGCCTATTTTACCGCGCAGGAGAAGGTCGTCAAAGGCTTGTCCGCCGGCGCCGTGAAAGGGTAGCCGCTCTGCTTTATGCTTATAAGTCAGCTTATTGCTCCAACGAGGAGCGGAGGCTGGCTTTTTGTTCACTTTTGAAAATTATCCATTGTTTACAATACCTATTGCATAGCTGATTTAACTGCGACTACAATGGAGGTCAGATAGAGGCTTCTCTCTTGAATTAGCTTGAGCGTTTCTTTTCAAATTTCTAACAAGGGACTGATTGACAGCCATGAAAAAGTCGGCAGCTGCCATTTGTATTCTCCTTGCCTTATTAACCTCATGCGGAGGCACCTCTCCAAAAACGGAGAACATTCCCGATCTACCACCTGACCAAGATGCAGCAGAAACAAAAAAGCTGGTCCTGTGGTTAATTGAAACGGGAAAACGATTAGATATGATTGAATTGCAGGTTGAAAAATTTATGGAGGAGCATCGTGATATTGAAATTGATATCGTACAAATTCCTAACGATCCTTATAAGTCAAAGCTTAAATTAGCGCTGGGCGGCAGCAATCCGCCGGATGTTTTTCATTCCTGGGGTGAAGGCTCGTTGAAGCAATACGTTCAAGCGGGACAGGTGCTTGAGCTTACGAATAATATAAATACCGATGCTTTTTTACCTGCCGCTCTTAAAGGAGCAACTTTCGACGAAAAAATTTATGGAGCGCCGCTTGCAATGACCGTTGTGCCTGTCTATTACAATAAAGAAATTTTTTCCAAGCATGGACTTGAAATTCCTGCAACATATGAGGAATTGCTAACTATAATCGATAAATTGAATGCCGAGAAAATATATCCGTTTGCGCTAGCCAATAAAACGAAATGGCCGGCTGCTTTATTTTTAATGTACTTTGCCAATCGTATAGCCGGAAATGAAGTTTTTGCCGAGGCCTTCGAGCGCAACGGGCGAGGCTTCGATGATGAAGCTTATATCGAGGCAGGCCGGCTCTTACAAGAGCTGGTTCAGCGAAATGCCTTTAGCCCCGGCTTCAACAACCTGCAATATGACGCGGGGCAGTCCCGCCAGCTGATCTATTCTGGCAAAGCGGCCATGGAAATTCAAACATCCAATTATATTAACAACGTCCGTAACGAGGCGCCTGAATTTGAAAAAAAACTCGGTATCTTTCCTTTTCCAGCTGTTGCAAGCGGCGAGGGTCAGCGTACAGACATCGTTGGCGGCATTTCGCCTGTCTTTTCCGTTTCCGCCAACTCTAAGCATCCTGAAGCAGCTGTCGCGTTAATCCAATCGCTGACTTCCTTGGAGCTTGCCCAAAGGATGGCTGACGACGCAGGACTCATCAGTGCTATAAAAGGCGTGCAATATTCTGATCCCTTTACCCGGGAGCTGAACAAAATGATGACCTCCGCAACAAGTGTCCAAACCTTCTATGACCAGACACTGCCTCCTGAGCTGGCCGAGCTGCATAAGGATACAACACAGGCGCTGCTCGGCAATGAGCTTACCCCTGAAGAAGCGGCTGCTCAAATGGAAAGGCTCGCTCAAGAGGTTTTGCGCTAGCCGTACATGTCAGACAGTGAGGAGGGGTAATCATGGCACGCTTAATCACATTGCTTCGCTTAAACCGTACGCGCGTACAGATACTGCTCGGCTTTTTAACCGTCATTGCCATTGTGCTTTCCATTGCCGGCGGATATCTTTACCGTACCTTGTCCGATCAGCTTGTCCGCGAAGCCGAGCAATATGTCGGAGCTACTGCCGAGCAGGCAAGCGCAAGGCTCGATGCTGTCTTTGCCCAGGTCGATGCCCTTACTCTTCAGCTGATTACAGATCCGCGCATTCAAGACCTTCTATACAAGGTGCATGTCGGAGAAGCGGTGTCCATTGAAGACAAGCTGTCCGTTCGGCCCATTTTATATCATCTGATGGCATTTTCATGGCAAATCGAAAGCATTGAGCTTTATGCCGGCGAAGATCCCTTCTATCCGCTGGAAAATCAAAATTTTCTTATTCGCATCGGACAGGAAGCGGCCACCTTTGCCAATTTGCGCGAAGGCCAGCTCGTCTGGACCAGCAATCGCCATAAAGCTGAAAAGCACTTGCTGGCTGTGAGGCAAATTCGTCTTCAACAGGACTACCTTGCAGCTGGCGGGTACGTTATTGTAAAAATTTCTGACGCGCTGCTAAGCTTTTTTCATACCGAGTTTTCAGCCTTCAAGGGCGGCACCATGTATTTATATGATCAGCGCGGCAAGCTCGTCGCTGCGAGCTCGCAAGCTTTGCTTGACGCCGAGCAGCTGCAGAAGCTGGCCGTTCAAACTACTGCCGGACAATCCGGGGAGGCTGCTGTATCCTCGCCCATTGTACGAATTAATAACACGGACTATTTGCAAATTATCCGGCAATCCAATGAAACGAATTGGTCCATATTGATGCTTGTGCCGCTAACAGCGATCACAGGCGGACTGCTTGTATTAAAAAAGGCCATTATTTTCGGAGTCTCGGTCAGCATTATAATCTGCCTTCTGTTAGTAGGCGCGCTGTCCAGTTTAATTACTAAGCCAATTATTAAGCTGCGCTCCAAAATGAGGTCTACGCTTAGCACCTTGCCTGAACCTAACAACGAGCACTATTTTAATTTTGAAATGAATGAACTGAATTTGTCCTACAATAAGCTCGTTCAAGAGCTGCATGATATGGTTGAAACGGTTTATGAAAAGGAGCGGCTGAAAAATCAAGCCGAAATTAAAATGCTGCAGGCGCAAATTCATCCGCATTTTTTATTTAATACGTTGGAATCACTGCACTGGATGCTCGTAGAAAAAAAAGAAACGGACGGCGCAAGAATGGTCATCGCTCTGTCCAGGCTGTTTAGATACTCAATACGTTCCACATCAAACGATGACTGGACGACGCTTGACGATGAGCTTAACCACTGCCGCATGTATTTAGAAATTATGGGCTACAGGCTTGGCCCTCGATTAAGCTGGCAGGTGCACTCTGAGCAAATGCTGCATACGCTAGCCCTGCCCAAGCTGATGCTGCAGCCCCTTGTCGAGAATGCGATTGCGCATGGCATCGAGCCTCGCGTTGAAGGCGGACATATTGCGATTAACGCACTGCCTGTTCATATTCATGGCAAGGCCCACGTGCGTATTGAAATTAAAGATAACGGACTGGGCATGAAACTGGATGCGCTTTCAGAGCTGCGGAGCAGATTGCAGGCTGAATCGGCCGCTCATGCGCAAACGCCAGGCTTAGGCTTGCTCAACGTTCAACACCGGCTCAAGCTGTATTTCGGCACCAATTATAGTTTACAGCTAAAAAGCTCACCAGGTGAAGGGATGCAAATTGCCATGATTATTCCAATAAGGAGCTGATTATAATGCTAAGCAGTCCTGTTATTCTGATCGCTGAGGATGAATTGCCCACCAGACGAGGCATCGTAAATACTTTGATGGAATGGTCGCAGGGGCAGCATACGCTGACCAGCGCTGCCAATGGGGTCGAAGCGCTTGAGTTTTCACGAACGCACCGTATCGACCTGCTTATTACCGATATTAAAATGCCCGGGCTGGACGGCATTGAGCTGCTGCAAGCGATGAAGGACGATGGACAAGATATTACTTCCATTCTGCTTACCGGATATGCAGAATTTGAATATGCGCGTTCAGCTATGTCGCTTGGAGCTGTCAATTATATTCTGAAGCCGGTGGAGCCGGCAGAGTTGGTCCGTGCTGTGAAGCAGGCGCTGCAAGCGAAGGCGCGTCAACCAACGATCGATAAGGATAAAGCACTGACTCCAGTAGTTAAAAATGAATTTGTGAAAAAAGCGCTGCAGTTTATTCACAGCTCTCTGTCCGAGCCGAGCCTTACAATCAGAGAGGTCGCTGATCATATTCATCTCAGCTCCGGTTATTTGTCCGTCTTGTTCAAGGAGGAGCTCAACATGACCTTTAGCGATTATATCGCCAGCCGCCGCATGCAGCTTGCCAAGCAGCTGCTGCTTCACACCGATAACAAAATTTATGAAATAGCGGAAGCAGCCGGCTTCAGCTCCTCCAAATATTTTGTAAAAGCCTTTCGTATGAATGAAGGGATTACCCCAAAACAATTTCGCAAGGGCTAGCAGGAAAGCGAGGTGTTTATTAGCTGCTTATGATGAAGAAACCGAATCGACTACTAAATCTTTCTGTACTGCTTATTTTAATACTGGCAATCGGCTGTTCCGCTTCCCCATCAATTAATGTCAATGAAAAAAATAGAGGAACGGTCAGCAACCCTACTAAAGTCACCTTTTGGAATATTAATACGAATGACAAGCGTCAAAAGCATTGGGAGGAAAGCATCCAGCGGTTTAATGAATCCCAATCGCGCATCCAAATCGTACCTTATTTTTATGAGATAGAAGCCTATAAAAATAAATTGAGTGTTGCCATGATGTCAGGCAAGCTGCCTGATATTTTCTACTATTGGTCGGGAGAGCCGTTTAAATATATGGTCGATTCGCAAATTGTAGCAGACTTGACGGAATGGTTAGAAAACGATCCTGAGCTCAGCAGCCGATTTTATCGGGGAGCGCTGCATAGCGCACAGTACTATGACCGTATTTATGGCATACCGATTTCTCTCAATAAGGTTATGCTCTGGTACAATAAGGAGCTGTTTGCAAAATACAAGCTGAAGCCGCCTGCTACTTGGGATGAGCTGCTTCATGCTGTTGCTGTCCTGCGAGAGCAGCAAGTCGAGCCGATAGCGATTTCAGGCAAGGAGCGCTGGCCGCTACTGCATTGGTTCGCCTATTTATCCAACCGCATAGGAGGCGCCTCGCCATTCGAGCGCGCAGCAAAAGGGGCAGACAATTTTACAGAGCGCAGCTTCGTAGAGGCGGCCTTATTGTTTCGCGAGCTGATTGACTGCAAAGCATTTATGACAGGCTTTCTCGGACTGGATATTGCTGCGGCGGAAGAAGCCTTTATTGAAAGAGAAGCAGCCATGTATTTGCAAGGAGACTGGGCGACAGAAAAGCTGCTGCGCAATCCGGACATTGGATATTTGCCCTTCCCTTCCATTCAGCAGGCAAAGCAATATAATGACTACTACGGCGGCTATTCGGTAGGATGGGCGATTGCTCGAAATAAAAATCAGGAGGCTTCCTTTGAGGTTCTGATGCATATGCTAAGCATGCCGGAACAGACGTTATATGTAGAACAGACAGGCTCTCCTTCCTCGCTGCAGCAGCTGGAGGTAGACCCTACTCATATGAATGCCGCTGTCTATGAATATATTAAAGCTGCTAATGAGACGCCTAAAACCTATTTCCGCTTCTACGACCAGGATCTGGATGACAGCCGCTCACAGCTGCTGCTTGACGCCATTATGAAAATTGCAGGCTCCGAGCAAATCACCGAGGAGGAAATTATCCATTTGCTGCAGCAAATTGAATAACTGCCTGTTCAGTTGGTGCTGTATGCCAGGCTGTTGAGTAATAATTCTAACGAAGCTGGCTAGGGTGTCGATTAATTGTGGATAGGGCAATAAGCAATCTAAAGGGAGGCTGCTACGATCAAGTTTGGGATTCCGACCGCTGATGTAGTCCAATTTTTTGATGAAGCAACCCCTGTAAAGGATAAAATTGACCTACAAAGGCGGACGCTGCCGATTCTCCATTCCCAATCTTGCTCTCCGTTTCCCCCTTTCCCATTGCTTATCAAGCGTTGCGCACATGAATCGCGACATGGACACACGTTCCGTTATTTGCTTCAAAAACGCGTTTTTTTTAATTTCGCGGTCACACGTTCCGCTATTCGGCTCGAAAGGGAGCTTTATTTGCTATATATGGATCAATAACGGAACGCCTGTCACTTTACCGACTCAAAACTGCTCTTTTGGGCGTAATAGCGGAACGACTGACCAGTTAGTTAGCTAGGGAAGCTAAAATTGGTCAACAAAGGCGGACGCTGCCGCTTCTCCATTCCCAATCTTGCTCTTCGTTACCCTTTCTTTTTGCTTGCCAATCGTTGCCCACAATGAATCGACACCCTCCTAACATTCGTTAGAGTTTCCGGACAAGTTTCTCAACAGCCTGATACCTGATATACACGTTTGAACCACACTTTTCACATCTACCTTCCTTCGATGAGCAATGAAAGCTCCTCATGCGGTTCTAAGTAACTACAGGCACAGCACCTCATCGCACTCACGCCGCTACCACTTGGCAGCATGATCTTCTGCCCAGCCAAGCAAATTAGAAATTATAATCTTTTCTCCGCTGTCATCAACGATATAACCGCTGTATGTGCCTATCAATTGATGAACCTTTGATGTAATAATAACAGCATTGGTTGCGGCTATACGTTCAAAAATAGGATCAAAGCGCAGCTTCACTCTATCGCTTCCCTTCGTTTCCAAATGCCACGGCTCCATATAATTTTGCTGATTATAGTTCCAAATCATATCCTCGTGAATTTTATGCAGCCTGCCGTTCACAACAAAACCATTTTCATTTTGCCCGGTACCATCCGTCCATTTGCCTCCAAAGTTGAGGCCGATCGTCCTGCCATCAGCCCGGCCTGAGGCAGCGCCCCAATTCCATTCTGCACGGTATGGCCATTTCCCCCTGCCAAAATCGAGACAGCCGTAGCTATCGGTCCGGGATATCGAATACGTTTCCTCATGCCAATGTATCGTGCCGGATGCAGGCAGCGCTTCCATCTTAGAAGTAAATTGAAATCTCTCCCTGCTCCACGGAATAACGACATTGAGAGATTCGTGATCTTGCGGACGCTCAATAAGGAGGCTCGCTGTAAAGGGCTGATTCAAACCGCCGAAGCTCGGACAGTGTACCTTAATGCTGGTGCTGCCCCCCAATTCCTCAAAGGCGATGGCGAGCTGCGGACTTTCATACCGGACAGAGGCGTACACCTCATCAGGCATATTGCAGCCTTTACCAAAAGGAACAACGACTGTTTTCTCTTGAAATTTTTTAGTAGCAAGATCAAGCGCATAAATAAAAATAACAGCCGCATAATCCAAATGGGATATCGTCGCTGAAAATAATAACTGCGGGCTCGTTACGCACCAATAGTTCCACTTTTTTTTGCGAAACAAACTGCCTTTTACGTTGCATGCTATAATCGGATGCCTTGCCCAGCCTACTCCATCCGGCGAAAGCTTGCCTTGCTGGTCGCACATTGCCACAGCTTCTACTATTTCCCGCGCCGTCATCCTCATCCTCCTGACAAATGTTCAATTATAATTCTATGATGTCTGATCCAACAGCTGCCTGATTTGCTCTACAGACTGGCGTGTTACTTGCTCGCCTGCGGAAATGCAAAAATTCATATCCTTAAAGCCAATCTGCTGAAAGCCCAGATCGGGACGCAATATGATATCTGCAAGCTGCAGCTCTTCCCGAACCATTTTGGCACTCATCATATCAATTGTATTCATCAAAGAGTCTATAAAATGCCGAGTTGTTCCTTTAGCAAATGATTCCGCGCTTACATTTACCGCAATAACGATATCTGCTCCCATGCTTTTAACAAGCGCTGCCGGGACTGGGTGGACAACAGCCCCGTCGATCAATGTTTTATTTTGAAATCGAACAGGCCTCATAACAGCTGGAATAGCTGTACTGGCGCTGATGGCATGAGCCAGCGAGCCGCGCGTCATAATATGAGCCTCGCCCGTAGCCACCTCAGAAGCTACCGCTGCGAAAGGAATTGGCAAATCTTCAATATTGCGCTTGCCCAAATGACCTTCTATAAAATCTACCATCGGTGTATTGTGTACAAAAGAGCGCTTGGGGAAGGTGGGCCGCACTAGCTGCCCCCAGCGCATTGTGGCGACTACCGCAGCGCAATCATCCGCTGACATGCCCGCGGCGAACGCCCCGCCGACAAAGGAACCGACGCTTGTGCCGGCAATATAATCGACCGGAATATTTTCTTGCTGCAATACACGCAGGACGCCAACATGTGCTAGGCCTCGCAGCGAGCCGCTTCCCAGAGCAAGGCCTATCTTGGGCCGTTCTCCTTCAGACCGGCTTCTGCCAAACCGCAAATGGCCGCTGGTAATCATTCTGCCTTCGCTGCGAATAAAAGCTTCCTTAATAATTGCTTGCAGCTCTTCTACATTATTTCTCAGGTACGGAAATAAGCTTAGCATGCGAAGCGCATCCTGCGAGAAGGCATATTCAGCATGGGCAGCCCCTTCACGGACAGCAAAATACTTAGCCAGCAGCGGAATATCCTCAACCCGCTCACGCAGGGGCGGTATTACAATAAGCTGTGCACGCTGCAGCGGCAGCTGAACGCTGGAAAGCAAAATAATTCTTGTTTCTCCATCTGTGCCGTCTATCGCGTGCAGCCACTCGCGGGACAGCTTTTCAGCATCGGAAATGACTAACGATCCGCCTCTTGCCGCCCGCAGCGTTGCTTCCCATTCCGATTGATTTAGTTTATCCGGCTGGATCGTTAACAGCGGATAAAGCCCTTCCGCTGCCAAATAATGCAGCTTAGCCGCTACATTCATTTTGCCCGTGCCTGGCTCGCCGCATATAACAACAGGCTTCGTATGCGAGGCTGCGGCATGAACCTGAGCGATAACCAGGCGGATCGCTTCGCTATCGCCTATAATATCACCATAACGCTCCTCATCCCGGCCTTCCTGCTGCTTTATAACCAGCACACTTTTTTCATGCTCTTCAACGACACGCGCATTGGAATTTTGTATGCGTTTGACCATAGCATTAATCATTTGCATGCGGAACTGCGAATGCTCATCCATTAATAGCAGCAAGCCTTCTCTGCCGATCGCATGGACCTGAACCTCGCCAATCGCCTCTACATTGGCACTGACTGTATCGCCGGTCAAGCAAGACATTTCTCCAAAAAACTGACCGTGCTTCAGCACGGCCAATTGTATTTTCACTTCCTGTTCTATATAAACACGTACCTCGCCCGTTGTTATGATGAACACTTTATCGCTTATTGTGCCCTTCTTCATAATCAGCTCGCCCGCTTCATACTGATAGAATTCGATGGCAATACCGGCTGCTATCAGCTTTTCTTTAATTTGAGCATTAATCAAAGGATATTGCTCATTATTCACTAGCAACGACCTCTTTTCACCCTGTTAAAGAACTAATCTTAATCCCTCATTAAAATAATAGCATTTTGCTCCTTCACCTCAATGGTGCGAAGCTGGGATATACGCTGCAAATAAGCTAACTCCACATAGCCCTTGCCATTAATAATAGGTGCATTTTCCTCGCCAAGCTTAAAGCGCACGCTCCAATCGTTTTTCACGATTTCTACCTCAAACGTTTCTTTATGCCACAGCACATCCGCCTGCCACTGCTCAAACAGATCTCTAACCGGCACAAATTGCTTGCCCTTGCTTTCATAAGGAATCACACTGTCAGTAAAGGATATGCGGTCATAATCAAACCATACCTGTGTCTGCTTCGGCGATTGCTCCAGCGGGATAGAATCGATAATATCTGCTTCTGTTTTCACCGTCTCAAGCTGCTCCAAATCAACCGCTACTGCTTTAATCTTACCGTTATGAGAATCAGACACATACAGCTTGCCGTCTGCATATGCAACTGCGGCTGGAACATTGAACTGCGCTTCTCCAATCGCTCCAAGCTGGTCGCCTGGCAGTCCTTGGCCGGCGACATTCACAACAAGCCCTTCTGCTGTAATCGCTCTGATTCTGTGATTCAAGCTGTCAGCGATAAACAAAATGCCATTTTCGTAGTGCAAGCCCTTCGGAAAGTTAAAGGCCGCCTGCTGACGAGCACCGTTCCGGTAACCGCCTTCACGGTATTCTGTTAATTCGTCAGCTGGCGTTACAGTTCCTGCAAACGTGCTGACTTTATTATCCGCTATTTCCCTGATCAGCTGGTTGCCGCTATCCGATACATAAATGCTGCCATTGTCGCCAATCGCCACATCAGCCGGTTCATTAAAGCGGGCAATACCAGCCGAGCCATTCAGCAAGCCTCCGCTGCTGTCCTGCTTGCCGGCAACGGTTGACACTTCTCCTGCTGGCGTAACTAGGCGAATGACATGGTTCATCGTATCCGCTACATATAAATTATCCTGCGCATCAATCGCGATGCCGCTGGGATGATTGAACTGCGCTTTTGTTTTCTCGCCGTCCAAATAGCCCTGCTGGCCAGTTCCCGCATGCGTATACACGACGCCATCTACAATTTTGCGAATCGTGTGGTTACTAAAATCGCTCAAATAAATAATTCCTTTACTGTCGACCGCAATATCCCGCGGATGAAAAAACATAGATTTCTCCAGTCCTGTATCCACATAGCCGCCAATTGGCTGGCCATAGCGGTCTACTCCGAGCTGTCCGCCTGTCATCCAGCTTTGCTGCATGTCAGAGGCAAGCTTCTCTATCGTATGATTGGCTGTGTCGATTACAATAAGTCCGCCATCACCTGCCGCCCATATTCCCGCTGGCTCCAGCCATGAGCCCGCAAGCTCGCTGACAGCCTTCTTGCTGCCGCTTTCTGCAGCTGAAACCCCGATTGCACTGCTGCTCATAAGCAGCAGCGCAATCAGCGCAGCTTTAAATCCTTTCCCGCCAAATCGTTGTCCTCTCATACTTGCACCCCCTTTTCTCGCATCTATATTACACGATTAAATATTTGAGTTACTACCTTTTCTTCCTGCTGACCGCCATTTGAAATATAAATATTCAAGTTCAAGCTTGCAGCACTGCCTGACTGGCCTAAGACTTGCTCCAGCCAGCTTTTCTTCAATGTAATTATCGCTTCAGCCGGCTGTCCCGGCTTCGTCTGAATTGTATACGCTGAACTCGGGACCGCTTCCTCCGCATCGCCATAGGTCAGCCTTGCAATCGACTCTGCATTATTCAAAACAACATGCTGCTGCAAATCACGCAGCATATAGATATACGAGGCTGGCTCTGTTTGGGTTGATTGTCCCCCGCTTGCATTCGTCCAAAGCTCAGGCGATTGTACTCCTGTGGCTTCATTTTTAAATAAACCGGTATTAAATTTCAGCGGCACCGTGCTGATTAATCCGTCTGGAATTGTTATATACAGCGATCCGCCATTGATGCCAGACGTATAGCCGATCATATATAAAGGCTGAAGCATACGCCCATCCCTGGCCAGCCAAATGCCGTCCTTTAACAATTGAGGATTGGCATTAACACCTGGAAAAAGCTGTACCGCTACGCCGCTCCCCAACGAATTTACATTTTCCCAATATTGCGCTGAAGTTTTAACGAGCTCAATATTTAGCGGATCTACGCTATTATCCTTGTCTTCATCGTTTAGATATATGGATAAACTAGCGCTTTGTGCGAATTCCAGCTCTGTCAAAAGGGTATTGTTCAGCACAATTTCAAACAGGTCTCCCGTCAGAGTGCGCCGATCATAATGTTGTGATTCATGAAGTTCCATAGTTATTGGTCCCGATATATCCTCATGGAAATAATCTAGTGTAATGGACAGGTTATCTGCCGTATGGCCATAAGGATAGATCGGAATTGCCAGCTCTGAAGCTTGATCTAAATAAATAATTTGTCTTGAAGCTGACCATACGACTGGAAGCGACTCAAACAATCGTTCCCGCTGAATATTGTCAGTGCCTCTTGATTTAATCGCCCCTTCCGTGAATGTAAGCCCATAATAATCCTGATCCAACGGCAGCTTCTCGCTGAGTGTAATGATGATCTGGTCGTAATTAGCTCCTCCTACTACTGCTGTAAACGGAATGCTAATTGGCGAGCCGTCCCCGTCAATTTCAATATGTGCCGCGCCGTCAACCATTTCATCGCTCCATTCTATCGGCTGATCAAATGGAATAACAATTTGATTCGACTCATTGTAGCGCTTATGAAATTGATTTTGAAAAAGCTCCCAATCTATTCTAGGCATTTGAATATACTGCTGCTCTACCGTTAATATATGCCCTGAACTGAATTCGAGCAGCAGCTCCTGCTTCACATCCTGTCCATTCTGCTGTACCCTTTCTATGTATTCATTGTTCAGTCGTATAGTTTGACTATCTACCACTTCGTACATCGTAGAGGGAAGCACATACACCCCTTTTTCTCCAAAACCGCCATCCAAATATTGCACGAACATTATCCGCGACAGCGTCTGTCCGTTGCCGTTATACTTGATATCGACTTTATCGCTGCCTTCATAAACCTTATCTACAGAAATCAAAGAAGGTGCGCCGCCGCCTGGGGTTCCTCCACTGCCACTGCCAGGGTTTACCGGCGGATCATATACGATAATATGCTTCTCTGCCTCTTCATCGTCTGCCATGCCTTCCTCGTCATAGAAACGGGCTTCTTGAATTTTGTCCAGTTTTTCCACCGACCAGGCGCCGGAATCATCCATATGGAAGCTTTCATCCGGATTAACGAAGATCGGCTCCCCGTCTTCTTGATTGGAAAGATCGATTCGCACTTGTCCTTCCAACACGCCAACCCATGTTCCTAATCCATCATAATAGACATAAAATTCCGTTCCCATAACACCCATAATCGCTGTTGGCGTTTTTACATTAAAGCGGGAATCGCCATCCAGCTTTTTAGTAATCTTCACCTTTACTTTGCCGCCGACTAGCGACAGCGTGGTTTTGCCTGACTCCGATTTTATGCTGCTGAGCAGTTCGCTAATGACAAGCTTTGTATCTGCGGCAACGGTAACCTCTTTGTTATCGTCAACCTGCAGCTTAAGGCTGCTCTTGCGTCCTGTCGTAAACGTATCGCCTTGCGTAAAGGACATATTTTTAAATACGGAAAACTGCTTCTCTCCGCCGCCCTTCTTCATTTGAACGGTGCCTGAAAGCTCCAGTACCTTTCCTACCTTTGCATAGTCCTTGGCAAAAATAGCTTGCGGGACTATTAGGCAGAGTATTAATACAGCTGCAACGAGCACTCTGCTAAGCTTCACTTTATTCCCTCCAATTCATAGATTGCAATCTTCTGTTCCTTGCCCTTCACTTGGATCTCGCCAAGAAATGCGGCATCTACTCTCTCCTTAACCAGCTCATATACTGCGCTGCTTACTATTATCTGCCCGGGCTTTGCCGAACTTTCCAGCCTTGCCGTTGTATTGACGGTATCGCCGATTACCGTGAAATCCATTCTTGTCTTGGAACCGATGTTGCCGACAACAGCCGGTCCAGTATGTATGCCTATGCCGAATTTAACCCCTTCTCCGAAGCGCTCCATCAGCTTTTTCTCCAGCTCTGCTGAGCCCTCCTTCATCGCCCATGCCGATCTGACGGCTTGCATCGCATGATCCTCCAGCGGAAGCGGCGCATTAAAAATCGCCATCGTCGCGTCGCCGATAAATTTATCAAGCGTGCCGCCAAATTTAAAAATACAATTCGCTGTCAAATCAAGGTACTCATTCAGGATGCCTACAATTTCCTCAGGCTCCACACGCTCGGATAAAGTCGTAAAGCCGCGAATATCGACAAATAGTACGGTTAATTCCTTGCGGCTACCGCCAAGCTTCAAGCCTTCCTCGCCATTTTTCAAAATCTGGTCCACAACCTCCGGAGCGACATATCTGCCAAATATTTGCGTCACTCGTTTGCGCTCCGCCAGCTCAACCACGTAATTATATGCTACTGAAGCAATGAAGAACGTAAATAACATGGCTATTAAATAAACAGATGATACAATCGTTCCGCTGTCATAAATCCATCTGCTTGCAAATAAAATAGCTGTCGCCAGCGCTGCAAGCGCTGCAAAGGAACCGATTACAGACCGCAATCTGCATAGCCAATAAGCAATCAGCGCGACGGCAATTAATATAGCCCCATCCCATTTCCAGTCCAGCTCTTTTTTATAATGCTGCTCCAAAATAGATTGAATAATGTTCGCGTGGATCTCCACTCCAAACATGCTTTGCTTGCTGTCCAGCGGGGTTAAATAATCGTCGTTCATGCCAACGGTGTACGGTCCCGCCAAAACGATGCGATCTTCAAAATAGTCAGCCGGCACATCCCCCTGCAGCACCATCGAGAACGGAATAACTTCAAATTGCTGAGGCTTGCCGGCATAAGCGATATGAAAGCGTTCAAAAGGATCAAGAGGCACATCCGCCTGCTCAATCCGTTGTCCTGTATGCTCCATATATTTGTTGGCAATAACCCAGGAGAAGCTGTCAATCTGCTCGCCATTATAGGCAAATCTGAGCAATGATTTGCGGACCACACTGTCACTGTCTGGAATCGTATTCAAATGACCAAGCGCTGCAGCCGCTTCCTTAAGCTCCGGGAAAGGCTCATACAGCTCGAGCGCTTCAATCATGCCACGCTGCGCATACTCATCAAACACCCCATAACGGGCTAACACTACATTGCCCGCCTCCCGGACAGCGTTAACAAATGCCTCATTCTCATCGCTATCATCCGATGGCAACGGGAAGGTAATATCAAGTCCGATTACAGCCGGATTTCCTTCCGATAAATATTCAATTAACTGAGCGTAGACTCTTCGATCCCAAGGCCATTGCCCAATTTCAAGCAAGCTTTCCTCATCAATAGCCAATATAGATATACGAGTGTCTATAGGCCTTGTATGCTGCAGCCATTTGTCTTGCATGCGCAGTTCCAGTGCTGACAGCACGTTTTGCTGCAGCAGAACTACAAATAGCAACGTTATAATGGCATGTAAATGTTTTAGTTTTATGTGCATTTCCTCCCTTATCCATGCACTTTTTGGCAATTGTAAGCGCAAGCAACGACAGTATTCTATTTTATTCTAACAGCCTTTAATCAGATTGACATCAAATTATGACAAAAAAATTACATTAATTATGTGATAATGCACTAATCGGGGCTGTCGACTTATTGTGGTATACCGCGCCTGCACATTTCTCGATAGGTTCGCACGTTTCTACGTGATCGAACGGCAAGCACAGCATCTCTCGTGCGGTATTTTGCCATTAGTCGATCGATATGATATATTAATCGTATGATCTTTGGACAATAATGTTACGAGGTGATTGAAATCAAAGATACGACAAAAATCATTACAGCAACTGAGTTCAAAACAAATCTGGGCAAGTATTTAGAATATGCAGCAGAAGATAATGAAATTGTCATCACAAAGAACGGAAATAAATTCGCACGATTGACGCCATACATTTCTCGAATCGAACGATATTTTAAAGTGAAGGAACGAGCACAAGACTATCAGTACAGCGGCAAGAAGGTCTCTTATGAAGAGTTTATGGAGATTTACGAAAATAGTGAGCTTCGGATGGAGTATATCAACGGCGAAATTATTCTGCTCGCTTCCCCTAGCACCTTCCATCAGGATATTTCAGGAAATCTATATGTTCATCTGCGGGCATATTTTAAAGGAAAGAAGT
Organism: Paenibacillus sp. IITD108; assembly: GCF_036541265.1. Lineage (NCBI taxonomy): Bacteria > Bacillati > Bacillota > Bacilli > Caryophanales > Paenibacillaceae > Paenibacillus > Paenibacillus sp. IITD108. The sequence continues at coordinate 84,631 of NZ_JAZHCT010000021.1, forward strand.
GTAAGGCTTTTTATGCTCCTTTTGATGTACATTTCTTTAAAAAAGACCTGGACACACCTGATGTCATGCAGCCAGACTTGCTCATTGTTTGTGATTACGATATGGCAGTGAATGAAAAAGACAAATATATGGGCACTCCAACGCTTTGTATCGAAATATTATCAAAAAGCACCCGCTCCAAAGATATGATTGATAAGCTGAATACATTTATGTTATCAGGGGTAAGGGAATTTTGGATCATCGATCCCGATAAGCTTTCCGTTTTAGTGTATAGCTTTGAGGATTTTACTATCGAAGAATTTGCTGCATACCGGTCAAATGAAGTGTTGCGATCCCGCTTTTTTGAAGGCCTTGAAATTGCAGTCAATGACATATTCGAAACATAGGGCGACTTCTGAGCGTCGATTAATTGTGTGCAACTATTGATAAGCAATGAGAAAGAGGAAACAGGGAGCAAGAATCTTTTTGAAACTATCCGCAAATAATCGACAGTCTCCAGCTAACGGTTGCAACAGACGCTATTCATGCGAAAATCGAGGATCAAATTTTCTAACGGTTGCAGTGGCGCTTAATCAAGTATAAATCACTATTTTCTATGCAAAATGATGAAATAACGCTCGTGGCAGCCGTTACAAAATTAAAATGCCTAAACAAGCTGAAATAGCGGCGTGGGCAACCGTTAGAGCGAAATTTGGCTGAAAATCAAAAATGGCGGCGCAGGAATATCTCCCCAGCGCCGCCAATCTAGCGAACTGCCTTCCATAAGCAAATTGTCTTCCAAAGGCGAACTCTTTCCCTTAACAAGCTCCGTTTGTTACTGCAAATTCCAATCAAGGCAAAGCAAGCTTTCCCATTACAGTTGCGGTGCTTGCTCCTGTAGCAGATGGCATGTTATTGCATTTCTCATACATAAAATCATTGCCCAGCAGCGCAAATATAATAGCTTCCTTCGCATCGGAGGAGACGCCTGCCTCATCGGCGGTAAGCACCTGCTGCTCAGGCAGCAGCTCCCCAAGCATACGCAGCAGCGTTTTGTTGAACGCTCCGCCGCCGCTGACAATAATTTGGTCAATATTCGTAAACGGCAGCACATGCTGCTTGCAGGAATCCGCTATCGTATGCGCCGTAAATGCTGTCGCTGTAGCCACAATGTCGGCATCCTTCAAGCTATAGCTGCGAGCTTTGGCAATAAATTCAGCGGCATAGCCAATGCCAAACAGCTCGCGACCTGTTGACTTCGGCGGCTTCATGGCGAAATAAGGATGCTGCATCATTTCGCTTACCAAGCCCATATGCACTTCTCCGCTGGCTGCCCAATCTCCGCTCACATCATAGGTTTTTTGGCCATTGGTCAACTGGTATACGACCTGGTCAATGACCATATTGCCGGGGCCCGTGTCGAAAGCGGTTACCTGATTCGGCTCTGCAGCAGCTGGAATAACAGCGCAATTGCCTATCCCGCCTATATTTTGCAGCAGCCTCGCTTGCTGAGGGTGCCTGAACAGTACAAAATCCCCATACGGAGCAAGCGGCGCTCCCTGTCCGCCAACTGCCATATCCGCTGTGCGGAAATCGCCGACTACCGGTATGCCCGTCTTCTTCGCAATAACCGATATGTCGCCAATCTGCAAAGTAGAGCGCTGCAAATAAATAGAATTAGGATCATCCTGAGGAATATGCCATACCGTTTGACCATGCGTGCTGATCAAGTCAATATCTTGAACGGACAATCCTGCATCCGAAATAGCAGCAAGCGCCGCATCGGCAAACAAATTGCCCATATAAAAATTCATGCCGCATACTAATGCTACATTTGAGTGTTCAACCGTACATAAAGTTTTCAGCTGCTGGCGCAAGCTGTCCTCGTATCCCGCACTGTAGAAATGGACCAGCTCAGCTTTGGCGTCATAGCCGCTCCCTTCTATCCGGACGATTGCGGCATCAATCCCATCCAGTGAAGTGCCTGACATTAGACCGACTACGAGCTTTGAAGATTCGTTGCTGTACCTCTGAAGCATTGCTAAACACCCTCTCCAATTGTTTTCCTCTATACCGTTTCCAGCTATTATTTATTATAGAAGTAACAATTTTTTATTTCAATATAATAATAGTGTTTAGAAATATTTTTTCAGGGTGTCGATTAATTGTGGATAGGGCAATAAGCAATCGAAAGGGATGCTACTACGATCAAGTTTGGGATTCCGACCGCTGTTGTAGCCCAATTTTTTTGATGAACTAACCTCTGTAAAGGATAAAATGGTCTGAGCTACTCCACGTAGATCATCTTTTTCGTCATGCCTCCATCGACAACAAGATCAGCGCCCGTCACAAAATCATTATCAGGCTGGGTCAAATAAAAGCATGCCTTTACGATATCCTCCGGCTTGCCAACCCGCCCGGAAGGATGCTGCAAGTGATCAACAGGGCGCAGCTCGCCGTAATCGATCGTTTCTATCCAGCCCGGACTAATCGCATTTACGGTAATTTTATCTGGTCCAAGCGATACGGCAAGAGCATGAGTAAGAGCAACAAGGCCGCCCTTGGAAGCAGCATACGCTTCAAAATTCGGCTCCGACATCGCCGCTCTCGTAGAAGCGATATTGATAATTGCTCCGCCTCCTTGTCCCCGCATTAGCTTAGCCGCCTCGCGCGAGCACAAAAAAGCGCCTCTTAAATTAGTATGCAGCACATCGTCCCACTGCTCCACCGTCAAATCATAAGGCGAGCTCCAAATGCCAAAGCCTGCATTGTTGATCATAATATCAAGCTTTCCGTAAGCAGCCTCTATGAGTGAAAATAACTGCTCTATTTGCTGCGGGTTGCTTATATCAATAACGTAAACGGCGTGCTGCACCTGCTTGCTCTTCAGCAGCTCGGCTGTCTCCTCCAAACGGCTCGGATTGCGGTCGACTGCAATAACTGTTGCCCCGGCCTCCCCGTAAGCAAGTGCAAGCGCACGGCCGATGCCGGCTCCCGCACCTGTTATAAGCACTTTTTTCTGATCGAATAAACAGCCCCTCAAGCCATTATCGTTAATCTCCTGCATATTACAGCCCTCCACATGCTTCATCATACTAAGACATAATCTGCTGCAGCTTGACTATCGCTTGTACCCGGTCGATCACTTCCAGCTTGCTATAAAGATTACTTATATAATTACGAGCTGTGCCTTCTGCAATATATAGAGCGGCAGAAATTTCACGATTGCTGTAGCCTTTGAGCAATAGCTTGGCAAGCTCCTGCTCACGGCTCGTCAGCACAATTGCAGAGGAATCCGGCAGCTTATTTTGCTGCGACAGATCCGTAATCTTACTGGCGAGCCTCGCTGCTACCGGCGCAGGCAAAATAAAATTGCCTTGAACCGTATCATGAATAGCTGCAATCATTTTATCTGCGTCCAAATCCTTCAAAATATAGCCGCTTGCGCCGCCAGCCATCCCGTCAACAATGTAATGATCCTCTAAAAACGTCGTCAATATTAAAACAAACACTTGCGGAAACTTGCTTTTAATATGCTTAAGCGCAGTAATGCCATCCATAACCGGCATCTGTATATCCATCATAACGAGATCGGGCTTGAGAGATTCTACTAAATCACATGCCTCTTGACCGTTGCCGGCTACGCCCACAACTTCAAATTCGTCCTCCAAATCAAGTATGGTACGCAGTCCTTCTCTAGTTAGCATTTGATCATCAACGACTAAAATTTTAATCATATTTATCACTTCCTCGGCGCCTTAAAACATATAAGGCAGCTTAATCTGAAGCGTACAGCCTTCATTTAATTTCGTATTAATGCTCAGCTCACCCTTCAACTGCTCGACGCGGTCATGCATCATTTTCAGCCCAAAACCGAGCTCCATCTCTTCCGCTCCAACACCATTATCGGTCAGTATAAATGAAACGGTGCTGCCGTCATTCTCAAGCACAAACTGAAAGGAGCTGCAGCCGCCGTGGCGAATCCCATTCGTCAAGCCTTCCTGCAAGGCATGATAAATTAACTTTTTATGCAGTGCGGGCAGCTGCGGCAGCGGCTCCATACGCACATCAATCGTCACGCCGGTATTGTGCATCGTATCTGCTATAAGCTGCTGCAGTACTGCCTCCATATTATAATATTTATCTTCCTTCAGCATATGGACGGAATGCCGGATTTCACTAAGACTGTGACGCACCAAATCCTGCGCTTCCTGCAAGCGTTCATAGGCTCCCTCTTTATCTTTAAGCATGAGGCGCTTGCCCGCTTCTATTTGTACAATCGTAGAGGTAAGCGTATGGCCGACAATATCATGAATTTCCTGCGCTATGCGGTTTCGTTCAGCATATACCGTCATCTCTGCCAGCGCCTCGGATGTCGTTTCCATCGATCTTTCCAAGCTGCGCGTACGCTGCACTACCTGATCCTCAAGGCTGTTTTTCAAATACTGGATGCTGGAGTAAAGCTTGGCATTAGACAAGGAAATCGCTCCTTGCGCGCTTAACAAGCGCAATACATTCAATCTTTCCTGCTTAAACACTCCGGTTGAAAGAGCATTCTCCAAATAAAGCACACAAACCAGCTTGCTCTGGTGCATAATCGGCAGGCAAAGCACTGATTTTAGCTGCTTCTTTTTTACATATTCAAGCTGCTCAAATATATGATGGCCGGCTGCATCATGAATGACCAGCTCCTCCAGCGTTCTCGCTGTATACTCAATAATTGGGACAGGAACAATTTGTCCGGCTTCAGACAGCGCGATAGATCGTATTTGAAGCGCATCAATCGTGCCTGATGCTTCAATCGACCAGCTGCCTTCCTGCTCAATTACGAGCGCCCCATACTCAGCTCCTGCATTTTGCAGCATGATATGCATGATAGCTTGCAGAAGCTTATCCATCTCTATTTCGCCTGACAACGCCTGCGCTGACAAAATAACCGATACATAATCTATTTTCTCTAATGCGTTTTGTTTTGGCAAATGCCATATATGGGCAAACTCCTGCTCCAAAAAAGCGGCCTTTCTGGTTGCCCCCCATCTCAAATAAGCATCATGGGCTTCGTATACATAAAGCTTTACCAGACCATGCTTCTGGCGTGTCATGCCATAACGGGCAAAGCTTTCAGCAATGACAGCAATATCAAACAGCTGCTCATGCTTAGTCGCTTCAATAAACGCTAGCTCGAATAGTTGCTCAGCCTGTCGATGCCTGCCCAGCAACGCCGCTAGCACAGCCTGCATACATAAATATTTAGCAAAATAAAGCGCGCTGCTGCGGTTTGCTTTTTGCTTGACAGCTTTAATGGAAGAACGAATTTGCTTCATGTCTTCACTGCGTTCCTTCTTGCTGTGCTGATTATACAATTCCTTAAGCGTTAGAACGTGAAAAAAATGAAAGTACGCTTCGTCAATCGTTCCCAATTTATTGTTTTCAAATGAAGCTTTGTTCTGTGCTAATATCGCTCTGGCGCCCTCATAATCCCTCTTTATATAACGAGCAACCAGCTCGTAATAATGAAGCCGTTCTCTAATTATAAAAGGGAGATTTCTGTCAGGAACGGAACCGTCCTCAAGCTCATTGCTGTCAGTCCCGCCGAATAGCTGTTCAGGCAAGCGGTAGTCAGACAGCTCGCATAACAGCTTTGCAAACTGTTTGATTTCTGTACCGGCCATATATTTTTCATTCATTGGCATTGCCTGCAGGCTGGCAAGCAGCGTAGAATACGTATCTCTTACCAGATGGCCGCTCTGCAGCCGATACAAGCAATTCAGCAAAATGCTTTGCTCCAAATGCCATGCAGCTGCTGCCGGAGAGCTAGCCGCCGATCCTTTCAAAATGTCGTTGAATTGAAGTAAATAATCAGGCTCAAGGCTGCGCCAGCTGTTGTAGCATAAGGTTAAAATCGAATAAACATGAAGCTTTAATTGATCCTCATTTTGCACGATTTCAAGGGCAAGCTTACCCCAGTAGTAAATGTCAGAAGGATTACCGTTTCTTTTTTCAAGCAAAAGGGCAAAGCCGGCGAAGCCATAAGCAGACTCCAGGGCAAAGCCGTAATCCATCGTCAGCTCTACCATTGTGAGCATAGCGCGTGTCCAATATATTTCATTGTTTGCGAAAAATGCATAGCTGGTTGCGGCAAGCAGCTCCATTACTGCTTGTATCCGCCGATCTGTCATGACTGGAAATGGGTCGAATTGCATTTGCGCATATCTTAATGCCTTACGGCTAACTCGCAGCCACTCCAAATGCCCGTTTACCGCACTTGTTTTTTCTGTAATAGGAAAACCAAGCAAGCTTAATGCTTTGCCGCCCAGTTCCGTCGCCTTGGTCAAGTTCCACTGCTGCAGCGCAAGTTTTATGAGCAGGCTGTAAGCTCCAGCCATATCCAGCTCATTGGCAGCATGCAGCAATACAATCTGCAGCAATCGTTCTGCTTCTCCATTATTCATGCAGCAGTATTCAGCCTCAGCTCTTTCGACGAACGCCTGGTACGTAATCGCATAGCAATGCTCCCAGCCATCATCGGTGAGCAGCGCAGTCGCTTTACGCAAATAAGGCCGCGCCGCTTCAATGGACTGCTTCTTTTTGGCATGCATTCCCGCTTCAAAATTAAGCTCGCCCAGACGCCGTTTAGTAAGCGGATCCTTATATACATCGTCGCCTTCGCCTTTGTCCAGATGGTCAAGCACAGCAAACAAATCAATCGGCTTTCCTTCTGCCCGCTGCCCGTCAAGCAGCATGCCGATTTGCAAATGAATAGCCCTGCCTTCACTGTCAGGCACAAGAGCATAAGCCGCCTGCAGCAATTCCACCTGCAAAAAGCTGTATATCTTCTCCTCCATCTGATGCTCGCATAGAAGCAGGCGATTGCTCACTGCATTCTCAGCCCACTCCTGCAGCATGCTGATCGGCTTTTTCGTTATTACCGAAAGTGATTCCAATTTAAAGCCGCTGCCAAAAAAAGCCGCTCTGCTTAATATAAAAGCCGTTTCCCCGGGCAATTGCTGCAGCTTCGCGCTCCATATCCTTTGCGTATCAGCGGCCTCAGCTGTATGAAGCATACGAATCGCTTCTATATCCCAATCCCACACTCCAGCAAGCTGATTATATTGAAGCAGCTGCTGTTCCTCCAGCTCCGCCAACAATTTTTTAAGCTTGCGCGGATGGCCTTCTGTTATGTGAGCAATAGCCGGGACCAGCTCATGCAGCTGCTCTGGATGGCAAGCTAAAGCATCTGCCAGCAGCAATTGCAGCTGCTGCTCAGAATAGGGCAGCAAGTCAATGCGCTCTATTCGATTTATACGCTCATAATCTTGTGATCGGCTGTCATCGTATGGATCTATTTGAAATGCACCGACAATAAATAATCGTTTAATGCCAGCCTCGCTTATCACATGCTGCAAAAATTGCAGAGAGGCCTTATCCGCCCACTGTATCCCATGCACAAAAAATATAATCATATGGTGTATGTCTACAAATACCTGTAACAGCTTCGTAAACGTATTCTGCAGGCTATTGTTATTCTGCTCATCCCATTGCTCGCTGCCTGCTTTGCCGATAATCAGCTCAATGCGCGGAATCAGCCTGGCAATAGTCTCTTCATTGCCTTGTACTGCGCCCATTAATGGAGACCGCCAAATATCCAGCTGCTCTTGATTTAGCGTGAGCAGCTGATCAACAAGCTGAGTAAGCAGCTTTATCCATATATAGAAGGACTCGCATGCTTCCTCTTTATAGCTCAGCTTTAATCTTATAACTAACCGCCTGCCTGTCTCAGCCTTGCGCAGCATGTCCCTTACTAATGCGCTTTTCCCTGAACCGGCATCGCCATTTAACATGACAGCTTCTGTGCTTCCGCTTGCCGCCCGTTCCAGCGCAGCTATCAGCTTGCTGCGTTCCGCAAGACGCACCATAGAATCATTCAGCCGCAGCTCAGGGATGGCAAAATCATGCTTGGCCAATCCAAATGGCTTGATTCTTCCCATTACACGAAATTGTACCAAGCACTCCTCCAAATCCGAGCGCAATCCCGATACGCTTTTATAACGTGCATCCGGCATCTTTTCCAAGCATTTGCTCACAATGCTCGATACGATCCTCGGAATTGCTTTGTTCGTTGTATGTACAGGCTCTGGCGTTACAGCCAAATGATAATAAACCATATCAAGCACATTATCCGTAGCAAAAGGCAGACCGCCCGCCAGCCATTCATATAAAATCATACCGATTGAATAAATATCGGAGCGGTAATCCGGTTTGTTATCCGTTCTCCCCGTAAGTTCCGGTGATATATAAGACAGCAGCCGGTCAGCACCCGCGTATTGCCAATCCACGGTCTTTCCGGCTGTGATCGCGCTAGTTCTAAAATCCATTGCATATACTTGGCTAAGATCCTGGCTGACCCAAAAATAATTTGTATGGAATCCATAAAGGTTAATTCCCGCAAAATGAATACGCCTTAAGCAATCTGCCAACGCGATTGACACCTTTAATAGCTCATCAAGCTTCATTTCTGTTCTTTTCTCGCGAATAAGCTGCGCAAGCGATAATCCGCCCGGATCATCCATCAGCAAGACAGGCCTCTGCGCAGAGGTATACAGCTGCAAGGGCTTCGGAGCGCCTATGCCTGCCAAATGGAGAAGACAAGCATATTCATTTTCGAAGGCAACAATGACGGAATCTCCGGAGTTGTAATTGGCAGCTACTTTGGCCAACACTTCGGCGCCATCATCCATTCTGACCATTCTATATATAGTTATGTCCGAATCAAACTCTATTTCCTCTAATACACGATAGCCGGGATACTGGAACATGACGGTTACCTGCCTTCTTGATCGCGCTTAAGTTTTATTTACACGATTAGAAAATAATATTTTCTATAATCCTACCAAATTTCATTTTTTGTATAAATACAAATGGCTTCGTTTCGTATAAAATAAATAGAAATTGCCTTTTCACTTCATTAGAAAGTACAGGTGTGCACATATGACATTGGAAAAAGCTCTGCTGCTATTTATTTGCTACGGTATTCCAATTTTCTTTTTCATTTATATGGCGACCGATGTGCTGCTTCGCAATAGAAAAAAAACAGAGCATATACTACTTAGCGTCATTTGCATTTGCTATTTACTTTTGTTTTCAGAGGAATATATAAGAAATCAACTATCGGTTGAGTACAGCCCCATGCTTTCGGCCGTTTGGCTGAGCAGCGTCGGCTTGCTCATACCCGGCATTGGCTTTCATTTTCTGATCAAATTCACTCACCTGGATAAGAGCATGCCGCGCTGGCTTTACCCGTATGTTTTTTATTTGCCTGCCATTTTCGTAATTATCAATCTTGTAACCGGTGCCAGACTTATATCTGCGCAGGAATTCGTGCAATCCGGCATGTGGAACCTGCCTGTATACAACTCTGGTTATTATATTGCTATGTCAGCAAGTATCGGCAATAACATTTTATATATCATACCGCTATTTATTGCGCTAAAGAAATCTGCGCTGCCCGAGCAGAAAGCGATTTATAAGCAATTAATTTTTGGTGTAACCGTCGCTATATTATGGCATGTAATTTTCGGGTATATCAATTATGGCGACATGCTTCCGCCATATCCTTATTTATACAGCGGCATGGTTTGGTGCTACTTCCTACGCCATACGATGAAAAAATACGATTTTTTGAACTTATATGATAAGCGTTACGAGAAGCTATTTAATATGAATCCCGACTCTATTATGCTAATGGATTTCAAAGGCATGATAAAAAATGCGAATCCTAAGGCTGAGCAGTTATTAGCGATGCTGCAAATCACGCAGTCCCAATTCATCTCACTTCTGGATGACCATTTAAAAGAAAAAATTAGTAATAAACAGGTCATTCATGAATATGAAACCGAGATAAGTTACCAAGAAAAGCGGATCGCAATCCTTGTCAACGCTGATTATGTATGGGTAGACAATGAACAGCATATTCTTTTTATCCTTCGCGACATTAGTGTTCAGAAGCAGTACCAGGAGGAAATTATATTTTTGGCTTATCACGATCCGCTGACACGCTTGCCTAACCGCCGCTTTTTTTATGAAAAGCTGGATGAAGCTATTTTGCGCGCCAAACAAAATAAATCCAGGATTGCGTTAATGCTGATTGATCTTGATCGCATCAAGCTGCTCAATGACAACTTCGGCCACCTTGCAGGTGATGAAGCTTTACAAGCAACAGCGGCAATTATTAAAGATGCTGTACAACATAAGGGGACTGCAGCCAGAATGGGCGGCGATGAGTTTATTCTTTTTATAGAAAATTTTACGGGCAATAAAGAAATAGAGCTGCTGACCAAGCACATGCACGACCAGTTCGTCAGCAGCCAAGCCAAATATGGCCTGAGCTCGCTCGGCATGAGCATCGGCATAAGCTTCTTTCCTGAAGATGCTATTGATGGCCAAGCGCTAATCAATATTGCTGACAACAATATGTATGATAGAAAGAAAGCTCGCAGAGCGTAGCTTTTTTAAACTTATTAGCCGGTCGCTTGCTCGAGCGACCGGTTTTATTTGATAACGATTGCTTGCGCTGTTTTCATAAGTATATAGTTAATTATTGTATTTCTGTAGTGAATACAGTCACCTTTTTTGTCATATGACAAAATAAGGGAGACTCCTTCGCCATTCTTTGAAAGAAGCGTTTACCGATAAAATACAAAAACGCCCTCTCAAATAGCAGTCTGAATGTAACTGCTATTAGGAGAACGTTTTGACGGATTGCTAAACAGATTTCACACAACGGAATCCAATATTCCCTGTAGAGCTGTCAGGCGTATTTTTACTTCTGGCTGCTACTCTATAACGATTGCAGTAGGACTTGTGACATAAATAGGAGCCTCCACGCATGGAGCGTTGAGCGCCTGATCGCGGCCCTTTTGGGTTTATACAGCTGTCAAGCTGGTAGCTTCTTGGATCAAACCAATCTGCACACCATTCCCATACATTGCCCGACATATTGTATAAGCCATAGCCATTCGGCTTGTAAGCATCTACCGGAGCAGTACCTATATAGCCGTCGCTGGCATGATTTTTGATCGGAAACTTGCCTTGCCATATATTGCAGTGATGCTCACCGTCTTGTTTCAGCTCATCGCCCCACGGATATCTGCGGCCAACCAGCCCGCCTCTAGCCGCATACTCCCACTCCGCTTCTGTAGGCAGCCGCTTGCCAGCCCACTCGCAGTAAGAATATGCATCATTCCATGACACATGAATGACAGGGTGATTCATGCGATCCTCTATATGTGAATCTGGGCCTTCGGGATGATTCCAGTCAGCCCCTTCCACCACACACCACCAAGGCGTCTGTTGTGGAACATTTTGTACTTTTTTATACTCTTCCTCAGACAAAAGAAGGTGGAAAACATAAGACCAGCCGAATTTTTCAGCGTCAGTCTTATAGCCGGTCTCTTTAATAAAAGCTGCGAACTGCTCATTAGTAACTGCATAGGGATCTATATAAAAAGGATCAACCGTTACCGACCTGATCGGTCCTTCTCCATCAGCAGGAAAGCCTTCTGCATCATTTGTTCCCATCAAAAACTCGCCGCCCTGCAAATAAACCATGTCTGCAGTATTCCCTGCTGTACGGCTTGCATGCATGACAGGCTCAGCATTGGCTTGTCCAGCTACTTCCGTTTCTTGATCAGCCTTCATTTCATTTCTGCTTGCACTGCAGCAGGCTGGCTTGTCTGCGCTCTGCTTAACAATCAGCTTGCTCGATATCGTACGCTTGTTCCCGACAGGCACTTGCTGCTCTTGCTGCAAGCCTTCAGCCTGTTGTATTTTTTGCGTCTGCTCTTGCTGCTGCAAGTTTTCAGCCTGCTGCTGTAATTTTTGCAACTGCTGTTGCTGCTGCTGCACTTGTTTTTGCTCCATTGCTTAATCCGTCCCTTCCTATGCTTAAGCTCATTTAATTATATTTTCAAGGATAAACGGCTCCGCCGTCCTTTGGACAAGCGCGTTTACCGATGAATGATAAAAACAAGTTTATTGTGAAAACTTATAAACGCTTATCATTTAAAAAATAATCATTCCCACACCCGCCGATGCAATAATTACGAGCAATGGATGCAGCTTATACTCGGACACAGCTATAAATCCTGCTGCACATAATATAATAGTGCCTACCGTTGCCCATGCAAAAAAGGGCTCTTCGCTTCCAAGAAAGCCAAAATGCAGCCCTGCATAAATAATAAGTCCTGTCACTACCGGCCTCAAGCCGTAAAAGGATGCTTTAAGCCAGCTGCTCTCATTATTGCGAAACAGGAAGCTTGCAAGAACGATGACGACAATAAGCGAAGGAAGCACAATACCCGCCGTTGCGATAATAGCGCCAGGAAGTCCCGCGGTATGATATCCGATCAGCGTTGCGCTGTTTGTCGCGATTGGACCTGGAGCCGAGCCGGAAATCGTAACAATTTCCTGAAACTGCGTGCTGCTCATCCAGCCCTTGTTTATCGCTTCAAACTGTACTAAAGGTATAACGGCATAACCTCCGCCAAAGGATAAAAAACCGATTTTCAGAAATACTATAAATAATTCCCAAAGCATAATATCTTCCCCCTACACTTGAAGCTTTGCTTTTGACTGCTCATCTGTCTTTGTGTTTAAAGAAGCGGCTTTTTCCTTTTTAGCAGCTCCGGATGGTTTTTCAGTTTGAACAGGAATCCCCAGCTTTTTTTTCACATTTACAATAATAATACCGATAACAAGACCGCAAAGAATAATATAAATCGGATTCAAGTGAAATATAATAAGCAGCACAAGCGCCGCCAAACTTACTGCTGCCGTCGTCTTGTCAAATAAAGCTGACTTCATCATACGATGAGCTGCAACAGCGATTAAACCAATAATCGCCGCATGAATGCCCTTCAACGCGGATTCCACCAGCGGGTGGCCTTCAATTGCGGAATAGCTCAAGCTAAGCGCAAGCACAATGGCAAAGGTCGGTAATGCTATACCGATTACAGCAGCTGTAGCTCCTAACGCACCTGCCAGCCTGTATCCGATAAATGCTGCTACATTGACAGCTACACCGCCCGGCGCTGAACCGGCGACTGAAAATAAATCACTAATTTCCCGCTCATTAAGCCAGCTGCGCTTCGTTACGACTTCCCTTTCCACTAGCGCCATCATCGCATAGCCTCCGCCAAACGTAACGGGACCTATTTTCATAAACAGCCAAAACAACTGTATGACCATTGATATTTTATCCTTCATTTTGCTCCTCCAATCCGATCTGTCCATACATAAGTTAGCTATAATAATTATAGCACTTAATTTCAATTTGAGAACATGTTAGAGCGAATTGGATAAAAATTTTGTTTTTTATTGTGAATCCCTAACGTATAATTTAATTATTACGGATTTTCAACTTTATAATTTATAACTTTATATCATATAGAAATTAAGTTATGATGGAAATGGCATTTATAGAAATGTCCAAACACTCCAGCTATACTAGGATTACCAACTGGAGCAACGGCTAACAATAATTTTTCGCCAATACTTGTGGAAATGAGGTTGAATCATTCAGCTATGTCCATAAAAAAAACGATTTTCAAATATATGGCCCAGCATAATATTGTATCCAAAGCGGACTTGCTTCAGCTTTTTCAAATGAACAGCAGCGCGCTTACACGCTTGCTTGAGGATTTGATTACCGAAAATCTGATTGAAGATTGCGGTCTCGGACAATCTACCGGCGGCAGAAAGCCTATTTTATATCAGGTTAACGCTCAGTACGGCTATTTGCTTGGTCTTGATATTTCCCGTACATATTCCATTTTAGGCTTGTTCAATATGAAGCTTGAACCGATTGATTTTGTAACATGGACGATGGATCAGGAGATGACGCCTGAACGTCTGGTCGCTTCATTGGAGCAGGCAGTTACGCACTTCAAAGACAAGCATCGCATCGCACCTGGCAAGCTGCTCGGCATCGGCATCGGAGCAGTCGGACCTCTGGAAAGAATGAGCGGCACAATTATTAATCCACAGTATTTTCATGCGCCGGGCTGGACGAATGTGCCGCTGCGAGAGCTGATCGAACAAAAGCTGCAGCTTGCTGCCGTTCTCGATAATGGCGCCAATACCGCATTGCTGGGCGAGTACTGGCACGATCGCAGCAACGAGATCAAACATATGCTCTATGTACATGTCGGTATTGGCCTTCGCTCCGCCATGATGTCAGGCGGCCAGCTCGTTTATGGAGCTGTAGACGTTGAGGATGCCTTTGGCCAGATGATTATTCAAACGGACGGCACTCGGCTGCATGCAAAGAGCAATTATGGCGTACTGGAAGCTTATGCCTCTATACAGGCGATGGAAAAGGAAGCCAGAACTCAGGTAAAGCTAGGTCGCAATCCGCTGAGCAGAGAGGTGTCGCCCGAACAAATCGACTTCCAGCTGCTGCTGCAGGAGCTGCACGAGCAAACGCCGTATGCCGTGCAATTATTTGAACAGGCCGCTGCCTATTTAGGCGTTGGACTTGCTAATCTAATTAATATTTTGCACCCGGAAAAAATAATTGTCGGCGGTCCGCTGAGCCATTACAGCGAGTTGTTTTTCCAAACCGCCATTGCAAGCGCACAAAAAAACATCTATGCCTCACCAAACTACCATCCCGTATTTTCAAGAGGCCAGCTTGGAGAAAAAGTCGTCGCTACAGGCGCGGCTACGATGGTTTACGAACTGCTCAATTTGTAATAGGATTGAGCCATGTTTGTTGCATGTTCATTGTACAAGTGCCTAATTAAAATGCAAAAAGCACTTTTAGCTGCTGCTAAAAGTGCTGATTAACCAGCTTGCTAACTTCATTGCTTGACTGGGCTCCAATGCTCCATACTGCTTACTTCATCTGCATTTTCAACGCTATTTTCATCCCCACTTCAACTTTATCAACTAGGCTTAGGATGCCTTATCGCTTATAAATTGCTGCTCGGCAAGCTTCGTATACAGCTTATGGGTTTGCAGCAGTTCTGCATGTGTTCCTTGGCCTGTCACCGTGCCTTGCTCAACAACAATAATTTTATTTGCATTTACAATCGTAGATAAACGATGCGCAATAACAATTGTCGTACGATCCTTCATTAGACGATTTAACGCCTCTTGCACCAGCTTCTCCGACTCACTGTCCAAATGAGCAGTTGCTTCGTCCATCAATAAAATATGCGGTTCACGCAGCATCGCTCGAGCGATTGCCAGCCTTTGCCGCTGGCCTCCTGAGAGCATAACGCCCCGTTCGCCAACCTCTGTCTCTAGCCCTTTTGGCAAGGACTCAATAAATTGCTGCAAATTGGCTTGCTGCAGAACTTCTTTCATTCGCTGCTCATCCACTTGACCAGGCTCCAGGCCATACATTAAATTATGTGATATCGAGCCGGCCATAATAGGACTCTCCTGCGATACGTATGCAATCCCCTTACGCCATTGATCGAGCGGAAGCTGCTCTACAGCATGCTCGCCATAGTATATTTCTCCGGAGCTTGGTGTATAATATCTTTCTATTAATGAGAAAAGAGTAGTCTTTCCCGCTCCGCTAGGCCCAACGATCGCCGTTAGTTGCCCCGCCTCAGCTTGAAAAGAAACGTCCTGCAAAATAGCTCGCTCCTCAGAATATTGAAACTGAACATTTTGAAAAACAATCGGTTTTCTTCCGCTAATGTCCTTTGAATTCAGAGCATAATCTTTTGAAGCGGAAGCCGCTTTTTCTTCCTGCTTTTCCAATGTTTTCTCAATGCCTTCACAAGGCTCCGCCATTAATTCCATCAGCCGCTCTGATGCCCCCATTGCTTTTTGGAATTGCGTAAAGAAGGAAGCCATTTGAGTAAAAGGCATTACAATTTGAAACATATATAAAATGATAGCGACGAGCTGCCCTGTGCTCAAATCCCCTTGCGCCACACGAACTCCGCCATACCCGATCAGCAGCACGAGTATAATAAGCATTACTGTCATCATCATTGGAGAAACGATTGACATAATCTTAGCTTCCTGCAAGCCGAATTTAAACAAGGATTGAATGCGCACTTTTCCTTGCCGCTGCTCAGTTTGTTCTGCGACAGAAGCTTTTACAAGGCGAATATCAGTCAATACTCTTCCAAGATCACCTTGAAACATCGCGGTTTCATCCTGCATCTTTTTAGATATTTTAAACATTCTCGAACCAAGCGGCCAAAGGATTAATAAAGCTGCAGGAACGGCAAGCAGCATAAGCAGCGTCATGCGCCAATCCATCCACAACAGGATAGATATACCGCCCAGAATCGATATAATGCCGCCCAAGAAGGATATAACATGACCTACAATAAAATCCTTAATTACATTTGTATCATTCGTAACGCGGCTCATCGTCTCACCCGAATGATTGCGGTCGAAGAAAGCTACTGGCAGCCGCATAATCCGGCCCCAAACCTCGCTGCGCAGCCCGCGGATAATATATTGTCCCACATAAGACATGGAATAAACGGAAAATGCCGACATCGTTGTCTGTAAGGCAAACACGGCGGCAATGACTACAATGGTTGCTGCTTGCAGGCTGGAGGCAGCGACCTCCTCCACCAAATTCATCGTTGCCATCGGAATCGCTAGCGCAAGCAACGTTTCACCGACACCTAATGCAGCCGCTGCAACAATAATCCACATTTTGGGCCGATGCTGGCTAATGAGCTGAAAAAAATCTCGAACCTTCATTGCTCTTCCCTCCTTGTTCTGTCAGTTCATTTACATGCATTAAAAGCTGATCCAAAAAATCCTGTTCTTCCTTCGTAAAATTGCTTGGGAAAATAAGCGGGTCAAACATATCCTTTTCCCCTATCTCAATGAACCTTTCCAGCTGTTCCTCTGTCAAGGACTCAAAAATTTTTTTAAGCGTCATTTGTGTTATTTCGATAAATTCCTTGCCAACAAGCAAAACCTCATCGTCCGTCGGTTTCTTTCCTTTCCGATGCAATTCCAGCAATCGTACAATAACTGAAGTAATCTGCGATTCCGCCTCCAGCTTCTCTTCTTCAGTGGCATCCATCATAAACAGCGCATCAACCGCTTCTTCCGGAAGCAGCTCCGACAGCCATGCCCGCTGCGATTCTTCATGTTGAATGTGGTGAATGAAAACGAGCAGCAGGTTGCGATCTATTTTATCCACCTTGCTTACGATGCTTTGCATGCGTTCTATCGTCTTCATGACACGCTCTAACTGCTGATGCTTTTTTTGCAATAAAAGATACTGATTTGCTAATATTTGCTTGAAATCCTGATCTTCCTCGGACATATGAACAGAAATTTCATCGAGTGAAAAATCTAGATATTTAAGAGTTAAAATGCGCTGCAGCTGCATAATATCTGTATCCGAGTAATAGCGATGCCCTTGGGCATTGCGCTCCGATGGCTTCAGTAAGCCTTGGCGGTCGTAATAACGAAGCGTTCGCTCTGTCACACCTGTAAGCTTTGCAAAAGAACCGATTGAATAGAGCCTGGCATGCCGCTCCTTATTGTCCATAACCATTCCCCTCCAACATACTAATTCTTATACTATGACTAGTTCTTATACGTTGACTAATTCTTATACTATGACTAAAGCTTATCACTTGACGTAACGTCAAGCACAAGCCCCTTTTTTACAATTTTCATATTTTTTCGCAACCTTCGGTACTTATGCAGCGTCAATTGTTTCACACAGTCCTTACTTGACCCAGTCAATTCCTTAATCAAAACAGTTTGTGATTGTGCGTTTACAACTAGATTTTAAACAACAGAGGTGGATCATATGAAAAAATGGCTAATGATTTGCATGACGTTACTATTTTTAAGCGGATGCAGCTTAACCGGCGGAAACAAGCCGCAAAGCAGCAGCTCCCCATCCGAGCAGCCGGCTTCCTCTCCAGCAGCTTCGCCTACAGCTGAAGTATCAACAGCACCAACTAACGAGCCTTCCGCTACGCCAGTCAAGAAGCTTACAAAGGAAGAGACGGCTGATGCGGTTGTTCAGGCGCTTAAAAATAAAGACATAGACGGACTGCGCGAGCTTATTCATCCAACAAAAGGAATCCAGTTCTCGCCTTACGTATATATTCAAAAGGATACCGCTCAAAAGTTCCAAAAAGACAAATTGCCTTCCTTTGATGATACTGCTTTATACGTATGGGGGGAGCATGACGGCTCAGGCGAAACGATTGAATTGACCTTCAAGGAGTATTACGAGAAATTCATTTATGATCATGACTATGCCAATAGCGAAAAAGTCGGCGCGGACGAGGTCATTCAAACCGGAAATATGGTGAACAATATTAAAGAAGTCTTTCCCGAAAGCTATATTTCCGATTATCATTTTAGCGGGTTTGACAAATCGTTTGCAGGGATCGATTGGGCAAGCCTGATCGTTGTAGTAGAGCAGTATGAGGACAACTGGTATGTCGTGGCGATTGCGAGTTCGCAGTGGACGGTATAAATATTGCAGGCAGAGTGGTCAGCATTTGCACAAATAAGCTTACAAAGAAGGACGCGGATGCCCGAGTTTCCAGCTTCCGTCTATAAAAAAAGCTTGCATGCCTTGGAATTACCAAGATCTGCAAGCTTTTTTGCAACTTTCGCGCACACATACTTTTTGCTCATTGCAGTCTCCGCACGTGTCCGACACTCCTATTCGAAGCACATGCGGCTCTCATCTGACTAACGACATGGACACACGATCCGTTATTTGCGCTAAATCCGCCATTTTTTTGATTTCGCGGTCACACGTTCCGCTATTCGGCTTTAGATGGAGCTTTTTCTGCGTTTTATTGATCAATAACAGAACGTCTGTCACTTATTCACCTCAAACATGCGATTATGGGCATGATAACGGAACGACTGACCAGCTAACAGAAAGAGATGAAACTGCGATCAAGTTTGGGATTCCGACCGCTGTTGTAGTCCATTTTTTTTGATGAGATAACCCCTGTAAAGGATAAAATGGGCCCACAAAGGCGGACGCTAACGCTTCTCCAGTCCCAATCTTGCTTTTCGTTTCCCCCTCTCTTATTGCTTCTCCAATAGCTGCTCACCATCGACTTCTTGGAAATACCAAGACCTGCAAGCTTTTTTGCAACTTCCGCGCACACGCACTTTTCTGCTCATTTGCAGTCTTCACCGCTCACAGCACCTTATTACAACTTCCACAGGAGTTACATTGCTGCAGCATCGATATAGCATCCTCACTCGCTAGCGCTACTACGCATTCGCAGCACTTCCGCTCAATTGCAGCTCCACACGTATGCGACACCCCTATTCGAAATTTCGTAAAGAATGAAAAGGTGCTGCCTGAGAGGAACTGTTTATTCTTTGTTTGTTACCTTGGCCGCTGTGAAGCGACAGCCTCATCACATTCGCTAGATTTACTATACTCTTGCATAGCTACCTTAGCTATCTATCTCATTATCCCATTACTTTTCTACTCAAAGATTTGATAGTGCTTGCTTTTCTACTCCAAGTTTTCGAGCTTGCTAGCTTTTCTTTTCTACTCAAAATTTCTGATATTGCTAGCTTTTCTTTTCAATTTCAAGCTTGGCAAGCTTGTTCAGCAGCTCCTCCTTGGAGAAATGCTCGCCAATAAAAACAGCTACGTCGTTCACTTCGCCCTGCGGATCAATTTTCATGAAATCGGATTGCTTATAGGCATATTGAAACAAGTAACGGCCAGCCGTATCGCTGAACGATACGATTCCCTTCGCCCGGTAGATGTCGCTGGGGAGCTCATCCAGCAGCTGTTCAAACTGCACGCTGTTCACTGCGCCCTGCAAATAGTAGGTTACCGACATGACATGGCTGTGCGAATGATGAAGGACATGATCGCCTTCATGCACATGACCTTCGTGCTGATGATTATGCTCCCCGCTGTGACTATGGCGATGCTCATGCTCACCATGTTCCACGTTATGCCCATGCCTTCCCAGTCCCATGTTATGCCCCTGCTCGCCATGCCCCACATGACGTCCATGCTCGCGCTTCTCCCAAACCGCTTCTATCGCCGCGGCGGGCTTTTCCTGCTCGGCATCAAGCCAGTCCCAACGGTCCAAATGGCAGCGAACTGTCGCAACAATAGGCGCATGGCTGTTATTTTCGCGCAGCAGCTGCTCTGCTTCCATACGCTGCTCCTGCTCCAGCCTATCGGATTTGTTAAGCAACAGCAGCGTAGCCGAGCGTATCTGCTCTAGCATGAGTTGATAGGTTTCTGAACGTTCAGACCTTCGGCGGGCAAGCAGCTCCGGCCCATCTACAACCGTAATAATAGATCGCAAATCTATATCCTTATACATTGCGGCCTCGGTAACGCCATCAATCGTCTCTAATGGGTTAGCCGCGCCTGTGGATTCAATTATTATTACATCCGGGTGATATTGGTCGATCAGCTGGCTAATTTCTATGCCCAAGTCACCGCGGATCGTACAGCATATGCAGCCGCTGAGCATTTCGGCCATCGGCACATCCCTGCTTACCAGCTGCCCATCAAGATTAATATCGCCAAGCTCATTCATAATAACGGCCGGCTTCAAGCCCTGTTGTTTATAACGCTCCAGAAGCTGTGTCAAAAATGTCGTCTTGCCGCTGCCCAAAAATCCGGACAGCAAATGAATAGGAATTACAGTACGGTTCATGCTCCCACCCCTGCTTGTCTTCAAAATTAATATTTTTCATCCGTGGTGCATCCTCAAACCAGGATGCCTGTGGCTTTTCTTCTTGTAATAGTCTATCCAACTGCCGATTAAAACGCAACGAGCCTCATTATGCATTGCATTTTGGCAAGGATCATAGTACGCTCTTGCAGTAATAGGGCTTGAAACATTACGGAGAGGAGACTTGTCATTTGAATGAGACAAACGTAACGATAGAGCAGTTGGAGACTCCTTATATCATGATAGATAGTGTCAAAATGGAACATAATCTGCGCAAAATGGCTGATGGCGCCAGAGAGCGAGACGTCGCATTGCGCCCGCATATTAAAACGCATAAGCAGCCTGAGCTCGCCAAACGCCAGCTGGAGCTTGGAGCTAGGGGCATTACAGCCGCTAAGCTCGCAGAAGCTGAGCTGATGGCTGCAGCAGGCATCAACGATATATTTGTCGCCTATCCTATAATCGGCAAGGTGAAGGCAGAACGCGCCGCCAGGCTCGCTGCAAGCGGCCTCCGCCTTATCGTCGGCGTAGACAGCATCGAAGGAGCCAAAATGCTCTCTCGCGCTGCTGAGGCGCATAACATTACGCTTGAAATCAGACTGGAAATCGAAACAGGGCTGCAGCGCACAGGCGTCGACATCGACAAAGCTGTTCTTATTGCAAAAACGATAGCCAGGATGAACAGCTTGAAGCTGACTGGAATTTTCACATACAAAGGCGCTGTACTTAACGGGCAATCCACTACCGAGCTTCGCGCTGCGGGTCATGAGGAAGGACAGCTGATGATTGCAGCGGCAGACCGGCTGCGGGCAGCTGGCATCGCTATCGACGAGGTGAGCGTCGGTTCCACGCCTACCGCTATGTATGCTGCTGAGATAGCCGGCATTACCGAAGTCAGACCGGGCACGTACATTTTTCAAGACCGCATGCAGGCTGAGCTAGGCGTAAGCAGCCTCGATGAATGCGCGGCGATTGTCTGGGCAACAGTAATTAGCAGGCCTGCGCCTGACCGGATTATTATCGACGGAGGAAGCAAAACATTCGCCACAGATATCCAGCCTGGCAAGCCGCCGCTTCATATGAAAGGCTTTGGTCATATTGTAGGCGATCCCGATGCCGTATTTGAACGCATGAACGAAGAGCATGGCGTTATTATAATTCGCCCTGAGACGACCTACGCTGTGGGAGACAGGATAATGATTATTCCCAACCACATTTGCAGCACCATCAACCTGCATAATTACGTTATTGTTAAACAGTCTGACGGACAGCTGCATAAAGCGGCTGTCGCGGCAAGAGGGCTTTTGCAATAGCAGGGCTGTCCTTGACAGATGCAAAAGGGGGTCCGACTATCCACTCAGGATAATCGGACCCCCTCTGTTATATTTGAGATTTACGATAAGCGGAGCTAATCGTATTTCAACATACTAGAACAAGCAAGCGCGAGTAATGATTACAAGAAGGATGAAAAGCACTAGAATTGCACCAGCATTAGAGAAAACTCCACCTACTCCGCATTGAGCGCCAGCTACTGGAAATGGAGCATTTGCGCCGCCAGAAACGTTAACACCGTAGTTCATTTGGTCATCTCCTTTTTTTTGAATGTACAGTATCCTATGACAAATTCAGCATTATGTATAGGCACTTCGGAAAATTGTGCGTTCGCTGATTTTTAGCTTGACTGTACATTAGCCCGCACCTTTTTATAGCAGTCCGTAATTCATCAGCTCTGACTCTGATTCAATAAAACGGCTGCTTAATTCTGCCGTCGGCATAAGGCATTGATCCGCTTTTCCGAATAAGCGATAACGGTTTTTTGCAACCAATTTATAGAACGCATCACGCACGATGCGCGGAACTATGATAAAAGCATAAAGCACAGACCATGCGCCGCCCAGCTCGCGGCATACGCGCAGCGCAGCCCCAGATCGCGTATAATGCTTCCCTCCTTGCAGCATAACGAAAGTATCTCTATAGTCAGCCGGCAACTCATACCGCCGCAACAGGCTCCTTCCAGCTGCAGATTGAAGCGAAGCAAACCTGAATTTGCCATGGCGGTCATGACGAATGACAAACCGGGTAATGTGCTGGCATAGCATGCATTCACCGTCTATAAGCAATATATGTGGCGTCAATCTCATCAGTCCCTCTTTGTCTTCTCACAAATATCTTTCTTATATTTTAAAAGAAAACAAGCTGATTCGTAAGTTCTAAGCTTTATAGTACCGCACGCTAAGATGAAGTATTGTCCTACTCCAGCTTCTATTCTGCTCAGCTTTTCTCGTTCTATTGCTGCTGTCCGGCTCACAATTAAAAAGTCTGTTAAAGCCCTTTGCGCTTTACCTTTTTCACCGCTTCCTTGCTGCTTTTCACGCCAAGCTTGCGCAGCATTTTGTTCACCTGGTTTTTAAGCGTGCTCTCCGCTTTGTACAGCTTTGCTCCAATTTGTGACTGCGTATAGCCGTCTTCGATCAGCTCGAATACTTCCCGCTCCGCCTGCGTCAGCTGCTTCAGCTGCTCCTCACGCTTCAGCCTCGCATATTCCTTGAGCAGCACTTCCATAGCAGCTGGCCGATGATAAGCGCTGCGAATAGCATGCGGCAGCTCCTTAAAATTAGCCTTGTCGATATAATTGACCGCACCAGCAGTAAAGGAGTCCCTCATCAGCTCTTCATCGGAAGCAGAAGTAAGCATAATGATTTTGCCTGGCTTCAGCTCGCTCAGCTCTACAGCAGTGTGAATGCCGTCCAGCTCGCTGCCCTGCAAGTGTATATCCATCAGCACCACATCGAACTCAGAATCAGCATAAAGGGAAATGGCTTCTGCCGAGGTCGCTGCACTGGCGCACACCTGCATATCCGCTTCTTTATTCAAATACGAGGTCAGCGCTGCAACCCATGCAGTATCATCCTCTACTATCAATATCCGAATTGGCTCCATGCTTCCTCCCTCGCTTTCATTTACTATTAATAAATAATTAGGAACAGGTACTATATTTTGAAAATAAGCTCAAACCGTGCGCCTTTCCCCGTTTCGCTGCTCCACTGCAGCTTTCCGCCGCTCTTTCTCATCACATTATAAATATATGATAATCCCAAGCCATAATTGTCGGCTGATGACTTCGTGCTGAAAAATGGATCAGCGACTCGGCTCAGCAGCTCTTTGGGTATACCAGGACCGTTGTCTTGTACTGCCAAAGAAAGCTTCCCATCCTCTCTCGCAATGCAAATGCGTATGCAGCCGCCGCCTTTCATAGCTTCAGCAGCATTCATTACTAGATTATAGATCGCTTCCCTTACATGAACCGGATCACAATTGGCAATCGGGTCACTGCAATAATCGGTATATACTGAAATATTGGAATCAGCCAATACCCCTTTGAGCTGCTCCAGCTGTTCATCGGCTAAATTATCGAGCCTAACAAGCTCGTTATGAATAACTATATCTTTCGTTCGCTCATGAATGCGGGAAACCATACTTTGCAAATGCGCCGAGGAGGCTTCAATGAGCTGTACATGCAGCAGCGCTTCCTCGCTCAATTGAGCCTCCCGCTTCAAATTTTCCGTGCTGATCATAATTTTCGCAGCATCATTTTTAACGGAATGATTGAGCAGCGCAGCGCCCGAGCTCACTGCCCGCATTGTCTCCTGCATGGGATCATATTCAATGCGCAGCTTAATGCCTAGAACGCCATATACGAAGGCGCTTAATAGCGCGATGCCAAAGGATAGGATAATAAAAACGGCGATCCAGCTGAAGAAATCGAATTGCGGATTAAACACATAAACAATATGTATCAGCACCGCTACCGCCAGCAATGTCGGCACCATCATCAGTGTCGTCATTATCCGGTTGCGGCGCAGTCTGGCATTTTTTTCTTTCCAGGCAGCTCTAATAAGGATGGCGCAAGAAGTCGTATAATATATTACTGCCCAGATTGAAAGAATGATTTCATTCCACTGCTTATCAATTCCTATTATCGTAAGCCCTATTGTAATCATTACAGGCACTATCAATAACAGGCTGATTCGGCGCATTACTGGCTTGGGCAGCTCAAAGCTGCTGTATACGATGCTGAACATCAGCACACCGTACGGCGAGAGCGTCTGGTTTGCCAAACTTACTATTTTTAATAAATAAGGTATATTATAATCTGCGAGCAGCCCCGTCAAGCCGCCTAAAGAAGACATGTATAGGAAAAAGGCCGCCCACCTATTTATCCGATTGCCGCGGTCAACGATGAGCAATACGGTAGCGGCTGCGCACAGCGCTATGAAATAGTAAAGCATGCCATTCACCCCATTGCTTAAAGCTGAATGCTTAACAATCCGCTCGTTCTTCATTCAGCCTGTATATTAACAAATTACATTTTAATACCGCTTCCACAGCCCAGCTTATGGCCGTCAAGCAAATATGCTTTTGCGCTCCGCTGCAGCGAGGTTTGCTCAGAATATAGGGAGGGATCATCCTGCAGCTGATTGAATATTCTTTCTTCTGCCTGTCTGATACTGTCATCGCATGCATAAATATGAAATTGCTTCTGAAAAGCTATAATATTGGATTCAGGCTTCAAAATATGGGTAAGTTTAGGATCAAGCAGCCAGGAGCGGCAAACAAATATGGGCGGTATGCCTCGGAAAAATGCGCGCGCCTGCTCGAACGACTGCTCGACACGCTGCTCATCAAGCGGCTCCCCCTCTGGAATATGAACATTGAGCACTAGCTGCCCTTCTGGCAGCACTCTGTCCTCAGCCGCTATGCTGCTGTCCAGCGCAATAGGTTGAAACTGCAATCTGCCCAGCTTGAACAAACGAAGCTGAACATGCTCCTTCAGCCAGCCATACTCGTTGATCCCGCTTTCGCCAAAGTTTCTCTCGCATGTACGGCACCAGATCGCAATATCGGAAAAGGTATCCCAATATACACTATCCGCAATTTCACGCAGCTTATACTCTTCGTAGGCATCAACAGCCAGCCGGACAAAAAAATAAAGCAAAAACTGGCGATAGCCGCTTTGCTGCTTGATGGCTTCATAAAAAGTAGTCTGATCACTCAAAAATTGCTGTTTGAATGCTAGGTATTGCTCCTCGGATACTTGAAGCGCATAACGGTCAATCACTTGGCAAGCTTCTGCCTGCAGATTAATCCCGTATTGAAATTGTTTAATATCCACCGTACGCCTCCTCCTATTTAACTCTTATCGATTTTCTTAGTATATCATCTTTTCACATCTTACTATAAGCGCTTCCCCTTGAATGCTTCTTATGGTTTAGCCAAACCAATAAGAAGCCCTATGATAACGAGCCAGTACGGCTTTATTTTCCACCTGATTAATAATAGGAATAACAGAATTGCGGCGATCGCATCAAACCAGCTGCGAATGGACTCCATCGCGATCGGTTTGACAAAAGCAGCGGCTAGTATGCCGATAACCGCAGCATTAATGCCTTGTATAGCGCTTCTGGCATGGCGGTTGCGGCTAAGCTCCATCCAGAACGGCATGGCGCCAATCATAAGCAAAAACGCGGGCAAAAAAATAGCAATTGTCGCGAGCACTGCTCCAAACCAGCCATCTGTCAAATAGCCAATGTAAGAGGCAAAAGTAAACAACGGGCCCGGCATAGCTTGCGTCATGCCATAACCTGCAATAAAATCTTCAGCATTAATGAACCCGCTTTGTACAAATTCGCTTTCCAGCAGCGGCAATACAACATGCCCCCCGCCAAATACGAGAGCGCCAGCGCGATAAAACTTTTCAAACATACCGATCCATTCATATGGCAGCCCTCTTGCCAGTATAGGTAGCAGAATAAGAAGTGTCAGGAAGAACGTCAGCAGCGCCGCTCCTGTCTTTTTGGACAGCTGTACTGAACGTACTGCCGTATTTTGGAGCAAATCCGCTTCGCTTTTTACCGCCCCTGCGGCAATCCCCGGCTTGGAGAGCAGCACCCGGCCAATTATGGCCGCAGCCGCAATAACGATAATTTGGACAAAGGGATTCGGCCATAAAAGGATCGCCGCTAAGCTGACTGCCGCAATAGCTATATGCATCCAGGAAGACAGCAGCTTGCGCGACATATCGATAATCGCTTGAAGCACAATTGCCACCGCAACAAGCTTCAAGCCGTGCAGCCAGCCAAATTCAGCATCCGAGCTCAAATAAAATATCGCAAAGCATACAAGCAGCAGTACAGACGGCAGCGTAAAGCCAATAAAGGAGGCGACGCTTCCCAGCATACCTCCGCGCAGCAGCCCGATTCCCATGCCAACCTGGCTGGAGGCCGGTCCGGGCAAAAATTGGCCCAGTGCGACAAGCTCGGCATATTGTTGCTCTGTCAGCCACTTTCTTCTATTAACGTATTCATTATAAAAATAGCCTAAATGTGCTGTAGGACCTCCAAATGAAGTACAGCCCAGCTTAAACGATATCCAAAACAACTGCATGAGCTTTAACAAAAACGCCACCCGCTTTACCTTTTTAGCTTCTATTTTAGCTGTTTCTTGCATTTCGGTTTGTAAATCTATTGTAAACTGCGATAATTGCTGATAGTTATTAAAATTTTGCTATAATAGGAAAAATGC
Organism: Paenibacillus sp. IITD108; assembly: GCF_036541265.1. Taxonomy (NCBI): domain Bacteria; kingdom Bacillati; phylum Bacillota; class Bacilli; order Caryophanales; family Paenibacillaceae; genus Paenibacillus; species Paenibacillus sp. IITD108. The sequence goes on from NZ_JAZHCT010000021.1 coordinate 111,885, forward strand.
TTCTATTAATATACGAAACTAGTTTGGAGGGGAAAAGCATTACGAAGCAGCGTGAAACCGATAGCGACCTGTTCGAGGAGTTTGATCCCGAGGACCCTAGTTTATATGAAGACAGTGAAGAGGATGAGCAGCTGGCGGAGGTGAGCAAGCAACGATCGCGCTGGATCAGCAAAATGATTATGATTGGCATCGCGCTTGCCCTGGTAGGCAATATACTCGCCTTCTGGCCTCAGGTTTATAACTTAAGCTCCATTCAATTTTTAATTAAAAACAATATTTTATCAAGCGATGCACATATACAGCAGTATAAAAAAGCAGTCGTAGTTATAAAGTCAGGCGATAGCAAGGGGACTGGCTTTAATATATCACCAAGCGGCGTCATCGTAACGAATGAACATGTAATCAGCAATGCCCGTTCTCATATCGTCTCCTTTTCTAATGGCAAAACGTTTAATGCGAAAGTAATAGCGAGCGATGCCGCTATCGATACGGCCGTGCTGCAAGTCGTATCCAGCGATCCGCTGGATCTTCCGGCACTTCCGCTGGCAGCGGATGCGCAAATGGAAAGCAAGCTGGGAGCCCATATTTATGTGATCGGCAATCCGCTCTTCTTCCGTTTCATTGCCAACGAGGGAGCTGTAACAGGTTACACCGGGCTGCAGGACTGGACGCAGCCGGTTATGATGATCGATGCTCCAATCTACAAAGGAAACAGCGGCAGCCCTGTCATTAATGAGGAGGGCCAGGTCATTGGAGTTGTATTTGCTACTTCAAAAATAAAAATAAACGGAAAGAGCAACAATGTCGGACTTGCGGTACCCATTGAATATGTGATGCCATACATTCCGTAAGCCGTTCAAGCTTATTAGCAGCTATTCCGCCTTCAAGCAAACAGCTTCCAATGCCAATGTAGGCTTTGGAAGCTGTTTTTATGACTATTTCCCTTTATTTTCTCACCTCTTTCATGTAATCTTTCATGGAGGAGATGAGTTTATGAACTGGAAATGGTTTCGACCGATTTTATTTATGCTTTCAGCAATCATGATACTTAGCGCATGCGGCGCCAAGCCGATTGCGGTTGACGGCCAAGCGCCGGGCAGCAGCATACCTATACATACAGAGAAGCCAAGCGATATCGCAAGCCAATCAGCCGGGCCGACTGACCATAATTCCGCTGAGAACAGTAAGAACGACCCGCAAAACGGCGGAGAAGCGCCTGCGAAGCCGGGTGAGGTCACGACATCATCTGGAAAAAATAGCGGCCAGCTCATTGTTCATTTTATCGATGTTGGCCAAGGCGCATCACAGCTATTAATTGGACCAACAGGCAAAACGATGCTGATCGATGCCGGCAATAATGATAAGGAAGCTTATATTGTCGATTATTTAAAAAAGCAGCAAATTAAAAAAATTGATATTCTAATTGGTACTCATCCCGATGCCGATCATATTGGCGGGCTGGATGCCGTCATTCATCATTTTGATATCGGAAAAATATACATGCCAAAGGTGCAAGCCAATACAAAAACATTCGAGGATGTACTATTGGCTGTAAAAAAGAAAAATTTGAAAGTGACAACAGCTAAGGCCGGCGTTGTACTCGATTGGGAAGAAAAAGTGGAAGCAGAAATGATCGCGCCCATCGAAGCGTATACGGATACGAATGAAATGAGTGCCGTCCTGCGTCTGGTCTATGGTGATACGAGCTTTCTGCTGACAGGAGATGCAGAGAGCAAAAGCGAAGCAGATATGCTAAAGACAGGCGCTAGCCTGCAGGCAGATGTGCTGCTCGTCAGTCATCACGGGTCTAAAACCTCAACAAGTGAACCCTTTTTAAAGGCTGTAAATCCAAAGTACGCTGTTATCCAATCCGGCAAAGATAATAAATACGGGCATCCTGCCAGCAATGTACTGGATAGACTGAAGCGCCACAACGTCAAAGTGTACCGAAATGACCTGCAGGGGCATATTATTTTCACTTCAGACGGTAAAATAATTTCAACTGCAAGCAAGCCTTCCGCACTTCCAAATGCAACGAAGCTGCCGCCTAGCGCCAAGCCGTCTGCACCGTCGGGGCAAACTGCCGCAACACCTTCGCCAGCGCCGCATAAGGAAAGACAGATTACAGCCAAAGCGAAAATAGATAACGCAAAACCAGCGCAAAACTCGCTCGTCACAGTGACCGTTACCGTAACGGATGAAAATGGCAAGCCCGTCAAAGGAGCAAAAGCTGAGCTTACGCTAGCTTACAAATCGACAACCTCCAGCTATGAAGGCATAACAGATGGCAAAGGGCATGCGGAAATTTCCTTTCGCATAGGCAGGGCAACCAAGGATTTTACCGTACAGGGCACTATTGATGTGTCCTATGATAATTTGAAAGCTTCCGCCAAAACGAGCTTCACACCACAATAACGGGGGAATGGACCATGAAAGGCATTATAGATCGCTTCGAAGGCAACTTTGCTGTAATTGAGATAGGTGGCGCAACGAGCAGCGTAAATAAATCTTTCGTCGATTCTGCTGCCAAAGAGGGCGACGTCGTCACGCTTGTTGATGGCGTATGGCAGGTAGACGCTGAGGCAACAGCGGAGCGCAGCAAGCATATGAAAAGCTTAATGGATAGTGTCTGGGAAGATTAAAAGGCCGATGCCGCAAGGAGGTTCACTTCAATGTCTCTAGTAGGCGAAGAACGGAAAAAACATATATTGGAGCTTATCGAAGCGCATGAAAAAGTGACTGTTGATCATTTGGCAGACACTTTTGATGTTTCGCGGGAAACGATTAGAAGATACTTAAACGAGCTTGAAGCGCAGGGCAAGCTGAAAAAGGTGTACGGCGGTGCGATCAAAGTTTCTTATGGCAAAATAGAGCCGGCTTACACGGAAAGAGAAACGCAGCATATAGCGGAAAAGTCAGTCATCGGCAAAAAAGCGGCCGAGCTGATTAAGTCCAATGAATTTATTTTTATCGACGAAGGCAGCACTACGCTGCAAATCATCCCTCATTTGCTCAGCATTCCGGCATTAACGATCGTAACCAATTCCTTTTCTATTATCAATTTATTAATGAGATATGAGAAGCAGCAAGCATTTACGGGCAAAATCATATTTTTGGGCGGAGAGGTAAACTCGCTCCATCAGCGGGTATGCGGAACGTTTTCAGAAAAAATGCTTGAAAATTTCTATGTGGACAAAGCCTTTATTTCAATTGACGGAATCACGATGGACCATGGCATTACGAGCCTTGATGCTGCCAAGGCGACACTGTCCAGCCGCATTATTGCGATGGCTAAAAATAGCTACGTTGTAGCCGACCATTCCAAAATTGGCGTGCGTGATTATTATAAAATTTCCGATTTAAACGCGATCGACTATATTATTTGCGACAAACAGCCTCCGGCAGAGTGGCAGTCCTATTTAAAAGCTAATCATACTTACTGGGTTACCGCTAATTGAATCCGCTAATTGAATGCCTTATAAGGATAAATGGCTCCGCCGTCCTTTGGAAAGGCGCGTCCTTAGCCTAGGAAATGCCGTTTCAAGGTTCGTTCCGCTATTTTGCTTTCCACGCTATATCGCTGCTGCATGGCGAGCCATAGCGGAACGCCCCTTCCTTCTTTCCTTTTTTCTCACCTTCTTTCTATCCTTCTTTCTTTCCTTCTTCTTTCCTTATTTCTTTCCTCTTGTCAATCTTCAAGCTCAATCAACAATTTGAAGAAGCTGCCTGAATATAGGTGTTAAACCGTCAGCCATTCGCAAAAAGCCCAAATCCGTCGGGTGGACGCCGTCAACTGTGCATTCATGAAAGGCTGTGTCTCCAAGCAGCTGCGAGCCGTCAAAGAAATAAATCGCCTGGTCTCCCTTTTGCCTGCATTGCTGCACAAAGCCCTCCTGGAAAGCTCTTCTTTGTAAAGCTTCTTCCCTCATTACGGGATTGAACACTTCCTGTGCATAAGCAATTTTTGATACTACTAAAATAGGGGTGTCAGGATGCTTTTCCCTGTAAATCCGTACAAATTCCGGCATTGTATTTTTCAGCATATCTAGCCCCAAACTGTTCGCTTCATAATCCAGCACCAGCAAAGCGGGATTTTCAATCTCCGCGATATTATGCGCAAGCTCAGGCTCTCCCTTGCCGCTTCCCGAAAACCCTAGATTAATAAATTCAAGCGGTATGCGCCTGCTTAATATATTGGTATAGGCCATGCCCGGGCGCGCGGCACAGCCGCCTTGCGTAATCGAAGTACCGTAAATAATAACTTTCTCCTGAGACAAATAAGCAGGCGGCGCAGTTAATACCGCTTCTTCATCTAACCCGATAAACACTTCCTCCACACCCATATAGAGCGGAAAATGCAGGACGATGTTTTTAAGCTCAGTGCCATAATTGCTAAATAAAACCGTTTCATACTCCGAATCTTGAACAGGATACTTTGATACACCGCTAAATATAAACTCACCCTCTGCCTCAACATAACAATCAAACCCGCACTGTCCCGTTGCAGGCATATGCGTCATATTAGCTCTTTCATTCAGCTTCACACGAATCGATAAATGACTGGTGGTAGACTGAAACTTGATTTGTCCGCCGGCTGTATTGCCCGCCAAAAAATCAACCGCCTCCGGCAATTTATGCGAAGGGCGGACAGGCAGTCTGCGATATACATGATCCTGCTCCCGCCATGCAAAGCCAGCAACATAGAACGGCTCCTCTAATGGCGAATACCAGCGTATGCTGCCGCTCTCAACTTTACTTGCCTTCATATTCTCGTCATACTTTTCAATTAAATTTTCACCGTTAGAACTCATATTTACATCCCCCAAATCACTCATTGTTTTGTCGGTAGTTACCCTCTAGTCCCAACACACGTTAAATATTCTTTGCTTTTCCAATTGTTCCTGCGTATATTTGAAAATATTTCTTTTTAAATTCAACCGTATACGACCGAACAACGGTAACTAACGAAACTGACGAGATTGTCAATGCAGGATGGATGATGCAACAAGCAGTAGAAGAGGTGACACTGCGTTCAAGTTTGGGCTTCCGACCGCTGTTGTACGCCAATTTTTTGGCACCTAAGCACCTATGAAACCTGTAATGGTTAAATTGGCCTACAAAGGCGGACGCTGCCGCTTCTCCAGTCCCAATCTTGCTCTCCGTTACCTTTTTTCTTTTACTTAACAAATGTTGCTCGCAAGGAATGGACATGGTCACACGTTCCGTTATTTGCCTAAAAACCGCCATTTTCTTCGTTTCGCGGTCACGCATTCCGCTATACGGCTCCAAATGGTTACTTTCTGCGATTTATGGATCAATAACGGAACGTCTGCCACTTTGCCGCCTCAAAACTACGATTTCGAGCGTATTAACGGAACGTCTGACCGATTCTGTATGAATTTTCATATACAATTGTGCATTTTGAGGTAATTCAGCGTAATGTGTATGATTTTTCATATACAATTGCGTTTTTCGAGGTAAATCAGCTTAATGTGTATGAAATTTCATATACAATTGTGCACTTTGAGGTAATTCAGCGTAATGTGTATGATTTTTCATATACAATTGCGTTTTTTGAGGTAAATCAGCGTAATGTGTATGATTTTTCATATACAATTGCGTTTTTCGAGGTAAATCAGCTTAATGTGTATGAAATTTCATATACAATTGTGTTTTTTGAGGTAAATCAGCTTAATGTGTATGAAATTTCATATACAATTGCGTTTTTCGAGGTAAATCAGCTTAATGTGTATGAAATTTCATATACAATTGTGTTTTTCGAGGTAAATCAGCGTAATGTGATGATATTTCATAGATGATATTTCATATACAATTGGCCATTTTGGGGTGGCGCTGATTGAGCCGTTTTGAGGAGCAACGACAATAAAAGTGAGCTATTTTCGTTGAAATAGCGCTTGCCTGTTTCGTTAGAATACATGTAGAATCGTTTATTAAATAAAAAAGAATCTAGATGCTCAAACTGTACTTAGCTACCACGAAAACTTGCCAGTCTTCATTTTAACTTAGCTGCCACAAACACTTGCCAATCTTCATTGTAACTTAGCTGCCACGAACACTTGCCAGTCTCCATTGTAACTTAGCTACCACAAACACTAAAGCAAAAAAAGTAAGCAAAAGCAAGGGCAGCTTGCCCTCCACTTTTGCTTATTTCTTTTTCTTATTGCCCTTTCTCTTAATGCTTTATTTATTCACAACTACTCAAACAGTACTACACGCTAGTCATAGCGGATTAACACACCAAGCGCAGAGCCCTGCTCCGCAGCAAGCTTCGCATAGCCATTATGCGCTTCAGGAAGCGAAAACTCGTGTGTAATCAGGGAATGGACAGGAAGCTGCCCGCTTTCCAATTGCCGTACAAACTCCTGCATATTTCTCCCTTCCGTCCAGCGCACATAGGACTTCGGATAATCGACCCCATCATCCTCATACTGCTTGTCATACCTGCCGGGACCAGCTGCTCGCGCAATGACCAGGTCAGCCTCCTTCTGGAAAAACAACTCGCGTGAAAAGTTCATTGGAATATTGCCTACGACGGCGATTTTGCCGCGAAACGCCAAACGCTCCAGCGCATAGTCAATAATTCCGACTTTTTGAGAATGCGCGCATAGCAATATCGCGTCTACCCCATGCTGGTCTGTCAGCTTATTAATGGCCATATCAATCGATAACAGATCATCGGCAATGCATACATTGCTAATCCCGATAGCTCGCGCCAGATTGCAGCGCCCTGCATTTTGATCTGTTGCAAACACTTGATAATTAGAATTCAATGCCAGCCTGGCAATCAATTGTCCAAGCAAGCCGAGTCCTACAACCCATACAATTTCGCCAAACTGCAGGTTCAAGCGCCGCAGGCTATGAATCGCAACGGCGCCCGGCCCAATAAATGCAGCAGGTTTCAACCACTTTTCAGAAGATAAACGAACACATAATGTTTCAGGAACGGAAAGCCGTTCGGCATGATACACATAAGGGCCGCCATAACAGGCGACATAGTCCCCTTTTTTCAGCGTAGTGACGCCTTCCCCCACCTCCATCACTTGTCCGGACGCACTGTAGCCGAGCTCGAAGCCGTTCGGTACGAGCGGATTGCGCAATAGCTGGAGCTCCGTACCTGGGCTGATCGCAGAATAGCGCACCTCAATCAGCACCCTGTTTGCTTGATCAAAACGCGGCTCATCCCCATTGGCTATCAACGGGCTTCCGTCGCTTACTACTATTTTTCTCATGCTGCCTCCTCCGCTTCCCATTATCTCTTTTTGGAATTAAGTTTATTTTTTCAAAAAATTATAAATAACTTGAGCCATCTCGGCTCGCGTAGCAGAGCTTTTGGGATGAAACTGCTTCTTCTCATTGCCTTGAATAAGCCCAAGCTGATAGGCGACTAATACAGAATCGGCTGCCCATTCAGATATTTGGGACTGGTCCTCAAAAACGATTTCCAGCGGACTTTCGTCAGCGACGCTGCGATTAACCTTGTATGCTCTGACCAGCATCACTGCCATTTCCTCGCGTGTTACCATTCGGTCAGGCTCGAAGATTGTTTCCGACACGCCCTTAATAATTCCGGCCTCCGCCAAAGCCGCAACGTCATCGGCGTACCAGGCAGCAGGATCAACATCGGCAAAGCCTGCTTTTTGTTGTACGGAGAGACCGAGTGTGCGATTCAGCAGCGCCGCCATTTCTGCGCGTGTTACCTGCCTGGCAGGCGCATAGTCAGCATCGCTGATTCCTTTAATAATATGCTTGGCAGATAACACCTTCACCCCCTGATAGGCCCAATGGGAAGGAGGAACATCGACAAACGACTTGTCATAAGTGAGCACGCCGTACAGACCGAGATCGCTTATCCTTGTTGTGAACGATGAAGGCTCCTTGCCAGCTTCACCTTTTCGGAACTCCAACTCGCTTTTATCCGAAATCCTGTAAATACCTGCAAGCGTTAAGTCTGCATTCCGATTCAGCATAAAAGTAATTTGCAGCGGCTGCTTCAGAAGTAACGTCTTTATTTCTTCGCCGGTTTTCAAATCGACGATAGCAAGCTGTAATCGAATAATCTCTCCTTCTGACCTAATATTGGCCGCAGAAAGTTTAGAGGCTCTATTCATAAGAGCTGCTGCTTCATTTGCAGATAAAGGAGCAGCCGTTAAGGAAATTCCCATATTCGCTATCTGCTCCATTTCAATTTGCTCTAAAATTACCTGCAAGGCTTCAGGGGAAATACTAATCATGGCATGGCCAATTGCAATATCCAGCTGATTGCCGCCTGCAGCCTCGGCCGCTTTTCCTCCCAGCAGCACGCCCGCTTTGCCCGCAGGGACCTCTAACGCAATCTTGCCATCCTTAGCCGTTCTAAGCAGGCTCTCGTCAACAATCATTAAATCAGGCCTGGGCGCAGAAGGAGCGACAGGGAATGACGCTGGCGGCTGTGAGGGCTGACCCCCGTCTGTCGGAAGCTTGAATGATAACTCGAGCGGCGCTTCAAGATCGCTGCTGCCCACATAGGCCGTATAATTTCCCTTCAGCGGATCAGCAATTGTAAATTGAAAGCTGTATGCCGCTTCCGAGCTGCTCGCCAGCTGATTAATATGCTCGATTTGGCCAGCAGGGTTCTTCACCAAAAGCGTTACCTGCTTGCCGGCAGACAGCACTGTACCTGTTACGCGGACTTGCTTGCCTGTCACTTCTACTTGTATCGTAGGCTGCAGTCCCTCCCCATATGCTGCAGCGACCGATATTCCGAATAATAGGCAGCAAATGATGATTGCTTTTCTTATCACAAGGTTTGCCTCCTCGTCTATTTATTCATTCACTGCAATATGAATTGGCTCGGATAATGGAATCATTCCGTCCAGGCTGTCCCAGACGAAGCATCTCACTTCGTACTGCCCTGTCTTGGGAAGCTTGATCAAGCCAGTTACTTCAACAGATTTGCCGCTGTCGAGCGATTGGCTGATTGCATTGTAAGAAACAAGCTGATTGGACGCTTTGTCATAAAGCCCCATAATCAGCGTCATTTGAGCCGATGAGGTGCTTCTCACTGTAGCTTTAACTGTTACTTTCGCTTCCTCCCCCAGCTTGAAGGACGTCTCCGGACTCAGCTTTACGATCTCAATGGGCAAATTGAGCACTGCAAGCCTATTCAGCAGGCGTGTTTTATTCGGACCGTCCGGCAGTACGTTCACTAGCGCCTTTGCTGCTTGAATGTCGCGAGGCAGGAAGGTCGCCTCTGCCTGAACTACGGCGGAGCTTGCCGACGCATAACGCGCAGCCTCTGTTCCTTGCTCGATATCACTGGCCGTAAAATTCGTATACTGAGAGCCATCGACATCCGTCATGGAGCCAGTCGAGCTCAGTACAAAGTCTCTGCCTGAAATCGCGCTGTCCGAAACACCCGGTTTTATAGCAAATTGAAGGGTAACAAGCTCCGGTGCCCCTGCCAGCGGATTGCGCCGCTCTATCAAATCTGCAAAAATAGCATCCTGCGGATCGTCGACTGAAAATTCAACTTTTAAAAGGCCAGGCGTACTGTGATCGATCTCAACATTAGCTTTAGAGGATGCAGGCACGACAAAATCGGTATAATCTACCTTGGTTGCATCGTACAAAACTTCCATTGAACCGCTTACGTAATGGTTGGCCAGCGGCAGCTTGATCGCCGCAGTCATCTTATTTTTATTGGCAATATCCGTTATCAAATTAGCAGTAAATCTTCGCTCATACTGCCCCGTCTTATACTCATACACCCGGTCATAAACACTTCGCCTTATAGCTGCCAAAGAATCGGGAACTTTCTTCGGATCAAGCGGGCTAAAAGCATATGCTCCGTCTACAATCGGCATTGCAGCCATGTAATACGTATTAAAAGTAGACGTCATATAACCTAGCGATTCGCCGTAATTCAAATACTGAGCCAGCGTCCGGTAATCGTCATATTCAATTTCCACAGACGCTCCTACTCGTTCAGCCAGCTTTGTAATTTCAGGGAAAATATTTTTTTTACTGGCATTGAAAGCAAAGCCCGGCTGAATCGAAGCGGCCGTAAAGCCCAAATCCCGCCATACGTAAGGAGAGCTTGGGCCGATGTACGGAATCCAGGTAAAGAAATAATCTTTATCCTTTAAATAATCCGCAGTGAACCGAATTGCATCGACCTCGCCTTCCGCTTCCAAAATCCGTTCGTGGTACCAATAGAAACTGTCCAGCGTTAAATTTTTATAGCCAGCCTGCTCGAAGCGCTCTATTACCTCATCGATATACCATTTAAAGGCAAGCTTTTTATTTTCCAAAGCAAGGCGGTTCATCTCAAGTTTGCCTTCTCTGGAGCCAGGATCATCCACCTGATCGGCAAAATCAGCCGGGAGGGTGCTTAGCTTGCTGCCGTCTCCATAAATATCGCCGAAATTCGAACTGCTAACAATCCAAGGAATCGACATATTGATTCTTACTTTTTTGTCGGTTCCAAGCTTGTCATTCACTTCCCCTGCCGCCCAGTCGATTGCCCCGAACTGCGTATCCTCTTTAAAAATAAAATCGAGATAAGCTAGCAGGTCCTGCTTGGTGACAAATTTGGCTGCTCCGTTGCCGTCAAAGCCTGACGGTGTAACCATCGCAACGACCGGGATAGCGAGTAAATCATTGAAATACCAGTCTTTTATATCCCCATGAATATCAAGATAACCAAGCATAGCCAGCGCCTTTTCTTTTGTCCAATCTGTAAAAGCTTTGTCAGCCTCTCTCATCGGACCCGAATACCATAAAAATTGATCCTCGATATTGGCGGCTTCCCCGGTTCCCGCTTCCGGCAGCCTGTCGAAATGAAGCCCGTCATGAACATCAGGCGGAATGATCGCGTTATCGATTACCCCATCGTGGCCTGTCACTTCAATTTCATCCGCCCAGCCAAACGTATTAATAACAAATACGAGCTTTACGTATCTCGCTTGTACATTCAAGGGCGAGCCATCCAAATATTCATCAAGCTTATATATTTTGCGGTGCATCGAATTTCCGGCCGTATCGGCAAAATAAAGCGGAACATCCGGCTCGGCAAGTCCGACATACCGGTAATCCGTGCCATCATTTGAAACATAATATCGGACATTGAGAGGCGGTACAATTCCGACACCGTTCGTTTGACCGAAGCCAATCTGAATCCGGTTTACTGTATGGATCTGTTCCAGATCGACAACGACCTCACGCTTCAGCTTGCGATAGAAAACGAACCAGTTGGATGTATCCTCCCAGTTTCCCAAATTGCCGTATTTACCGTCTGTCAGCATTCCTCCCTTCGATAAATCAGTCGTTTCTTTTCCGTATGCGCCAATGCCGGCGATTTTATCAAATACATCATCAGGCTGAGTAATCGTTACAGCTTTGTTAAGCGCCAAATTAACAGGCTCCGCCTCATTCACCGCGCTTTCCTCGCCTGCATCAGCGTTCGCGTATGCCTGCATGGGGAATGCACTGCCTAACATTGCCGCCAAAATACAAACAATAAGAGCCTTATAAGTTCTTGCTTTCCTATTCATTCCTAATCCTCCTCGAGAGTAAGATTAAATAAAAGCCAGTTCAAAGCCCGTTAGCAGCTCCAATATTTCGAATGCTTCGCCATCTGCGAAAGGGACTGATATATGCGCCCTGATCCGCTTCAGCTCTGGGATTGCAACTATTTCAGCAAGCCCTCCCTTCTGCCCCTTCATCCATCTTCCGCGGAACGGAGTATCCCTCTCGCCGCCTCCCATAGCATCTGCGCCAAGCGGCAGCGGATACAAGGTTTGGATAATATCCGATTCCGTCTTATGCACAACTCCTTTGGAAAGTACAAGCGAATCACGCAGGTGAAGCTTCATCAACCCGCCGTCTTGCGTAACCTGCTGAATAGGATATATGGAAGATTGATCAAAGCCTTGAGGCCGTATTTTGGCAAAAGCGCAGCTCTTACCCGGATTAAAGGCAGCTTCGCCATTTTCAATCCAAACGGCAGACTCCTTTTCATCAACCCGAACGATGCGCATCCAGCGCTCTGCGCTGCCGTTTTTTTCGTACTTTCCGTATCGCATCGACTCTGCACACAAGCAGGTACCGTCCATTACCTCGCCGCCGGCATCCAAACGCATCCACGCGCTTCGTCCCCGGATAAGCCAATCCTGGCCGCGCACACTTACCGTAATCGCTTGCCAGCCCGGGCTGTATACCCAATAATCTGTACAGCCGTCCGCCAGCTGCACTTCAATAGCCGTTACAATTGTACCCGCAGCTTGGAGCCCGCTTACCTGACTGACGCATTTCTCGGCTTGTGCCGCATTCGCATCCGATGCGTAAAACACAGCGGCATACTGCTTCTTCGCTTGACTGCTTCGCTGAATCATAATAGGATGCTGAGCTGCTCCATCCAAGCTTGGACAGCTTCCCGTAAATATGCGGTCGCCCGACTCGCATAGCCCGATCCACGTCAGCTTTGTTCCGCTCTTTGCCGCCCAGCTAGCCTCTACGAATCGTTCAGCCCCCTCGTGCTCCTTCACACCATAAATAAAGCCGTAACCGTTATTCGGCTCCGGAGTCCACAATCTCGCCTCTTCCCCTTCAAGCAGCTCGGAAAAAGTCTCCCCTGTAGTCAGCCGCTCGCCTAAGCTTAACCCCGGCTTATCATAATACAGCTTTTGCTGCGAATCGACGCCAGCCAGTGTCCAATGCAAAGCGGGCTTCTCTACTGTTCCGCGAAGCTGAAGCGTACTTTCCTCATGGAATGCGTGAAACGCATAATCCGTCGTCTCGGCGCCCTCTACATAAAAAAAGTCGACGACATAGGATTGGCCGTTAGTTAAGGAAGCAACAGCGAGCATTCGCCTGTAATCGTCAATGCCGTACAGGCGAGGCGCGCGGCCTTCCATCGCGCTTACCTGCTTCTCCTGCTGCAACCAGGTAAATTCCCCGCCGGCAAACGGCTTGAAGAGCTGCCCTGAACGCAGCATCGAATCGCCATTAACGACTACCGTATTATGCGCTATCGCTTTGCTGCCCCAGCCCAAATGCGCATTCGTGCCGTATATGCCGTAGCCGATATCTGCCGAAATTTCCTTGCCGCAATCATAAAACTGGCAGGCCAGCACATCATCATGGGCATGGGTTAAATTCGGCCCCAGGCGCATGAATACGGCAGCATCCTCCGCCCCTCGAATAATGCCGATGCCCGCTTGCCCCATAACGGTATTATGCTTGGGCAATGCATATTCGATTTCCGGCAAAGCTGCCGCCTCCTGCGGATGGCGGAAGAACAAGTCGATCCCCCTGATTCCAAGCCGCTCCTGAATCGACGGATAGACCTGAAGCATAATCTTGCGAGCTCTATCGCGCAGTTCGTTGGAAGGAGCGAATTGATAGAAATAAAGAGCGGCTCTGTACGCTTCCAGCAATAATTCGGGATTAGCTGTCCGTCCTACGAAGCTGTCCTTGCCCCAATCGCCATAGGAGGGCAGATGGCCATGACAAAGCATGTCCAGCGGATTTTCCACAGCAAAACGAAAAAATCTGTCACATGCAAAAGGGTGAAAAGCTTCCAGCTGCTCTTTCGTTGATGCCCGCAGCGCTAGTAAAGCAATATCAAGAAAAATCGTGCCTGTAAACAGCGAATAGCCGTATGAGCCTTCATAGTACATACCGTCACGGCCAAGCGCATTGTAGAAGTATGCTTCAACTGCAGTACGCCCCCACTCGCAGTAATCATCGCGGCCAAGCGCCAGCCCTACCGCAAGCATGGCGCGGACGCCATCCGACTCATGATTTTGCAGATTGGTCAGATTGCCATCCTTCAGGTCGTAATAAGGGCCTCCGGGCTCAGTCAGCATATAATCATTCAGCATAGCTTCAATATTGCTGCGTATTGTTCCGCCTAAGCCCAAATGCTCTAATGCCGGCGAAGGCACATCCAATAGTCCGTTTAACCCGCCGAGCCAGTCATAGGCCTGTGCCAAAAACAGTTTAATGCGGTGCACGATGCTGGTCAGCATATGCAATCTTCCGATTTCAAACTCGCTGCCGAACGCCGTAAAATCTCTTGGGCCGATTGAACCCGTATTTATAGCGGCAAAAGCATCTAATATAACGATCGCTCTTTTGGCATAACGCACATCGCCAGTCAGCATATAAAGATAGGTCAGCTTGGTGACTAGCCCTTCATGATTTCTAACGCCGCCAAGCAGCTCTCCCGCATAATAAAAATTCCACATGCCTATCAAATAGTAAGCCTTCGAGCCGATTTCCAATCCAGCGCCTGAATCCGGAAAAGCATCGCTCGGCATAACCGCTCGGCAGCTTGGACATGTGATTTTTTTGGCAGGCAGCTCATTAATAGACGAAAACATGCCGTGCTGCTTTGCCGGCTCCATAGGGAAGGCAGTGCCGCAAGCCGGACAGCCCGATATGCCGTATGCGAATACCTCATCCTTCATGCCGAGCACGCAAGAGTAAATCTGCTCCTCGCTAATCTCCAGCCACTGCTCACATTGCCGCTTCCACTGTTCAAATGCCTGCCGCGCCCAAGCAAACTGCTTCAAATTTTGCCTCGCAAGCTCGATATTGCTTGGTTCCAGATATAGGCCGATATTCGGCTTTACGTTCATCCTGTGCACCTCCTATCCTTTTAGCGATCCTATCATGACGCCCTTCACAAAATATTTCTGTATGAAAGGATAGACGAGCAAGATCGGTGTTGTCGCGACCATAATCGTTGCCGCACGGATAATATCCGGCGTAACTACACTGTTAGCTTTCGTAGGATCATACGTATCGTATTGCTGAAACTGCGGTGAGCCTTCAATAATGATTTTTCGCAGCACGTTGCCAAGCACCGTCTTCTCCGGACTGCTTATATACAGCAGCGAATCGAACCAGGCGTTCCAATGGGCAACCGCATACCATAGCGATATCGTAGCAATAATGGGCATAGACACGGGAAGCACGATGCTAAACAGGACGCGAATATCTGTAGCCCCGTCAATTTTAGCGGACTCCTCAATTTCCTCCGGCATAGCCATAAAGAAGTTACGAACGATAATCATCGTAAAGGCAGCGATCAAGCCCGGCAAAATTAATGAAAACCGGTTATCGAGCAGCCCCAACTCCTTGATGAGCAAATAGTTAGGGATTAATCCGCCGCTGAAAAACATCGTAAAAACGACTAAAGACGTATATAGATTACGGTTCGGCAAATATTTTTTGGACAGCGGATAGGCGCAAAGCACCGAAAATATAACATTAAGCGCTGTGCCGATTACCGTACGAAAAATCGTATTGTAATACCCGGTCCAAATCAGCTTGTTGGCAAAGACAAGTTCATAGGCCGCAAGCGTCGTTTCCTTGGGCCACAGCTTCAACCCGTACTGGTTGGCAGCAGCGGGTGTGCTGAAGGATACGACAATAATATTAATGAATGGATATACTGCCGAAAAAGCGAACAGAGAAAGAAAGATAATATTGGCGATATCAAATGCTTTCTCTCCAGCCGATTTTTTTCCTATAGTCATGGACATAGCTATGCTCCTTACCAGATTCCGTATTCGCTGAAGCGCTTGACGATAAAGTTAGTGACGAGAATTAAAACAAAGGCAATAACCGTTGTGAACAAGCCTGCCGCTGTTGCCAGACCGTACTCCATCTCGCCGATTCCGATCCGATAGGTATAGGTGCTCAGAACGTCCCCAACCTCATACACGGATGAATTGTAGAAATTGAAGATTTGGTCAAAATCGTCATTAATAATTCCGCCTACTGCGAATATGAACATGATCGTAATAACTGGCAAAAGAGATGGCAGCGTCACATGCAGCATCTGTCTCCATCGGCTTGCGCCGTCAACAACCGCCGCTTCGTATAAGGTCGGATCAATGTTGCTAAGGGCAGCCAGATATATAATTGAGCCCCAGCCGACCGTTTTCCAAACCTCAGTGCTTACCAGAAGCGTTCGAAACCAATCCCTGTCTCCAAAGAAAAATATCGGATCGCCGCCCAAGCTCGATATGAAATAATTGATGACACCGCGGGTTGGCGAGAAAATTTCAAGAAAAACGCCAGCCAATACGACCCATGATAAAAAATGCGGCAAATAGCTCAAGGTTTGAACGACTCTTTTAAAAATAATGACCCTTAGCTCATTTAATAGAATCGCCAGCACAACCGGAGCCGGAAATCCGAAAATCAGCTTATAAAAGCTAATAATCATCGTATTGCGAAAAGCGCGCGGGAAATCTCTCCCCGCGAACAGCTCCCTAAAATTGTCCAGCCCGTTCCACGGGCTCCCGAATATGCCATGTACAATTTTGTACTCCTTAAACGCAAGAGCAATTCCATAGATAGGAAAGTATTTAAAAATTAAAAAATAGAGCAGGCATGGCAGCAGCATATAGAACAAATAGCGGTTTTTCCAGTAAGAATTCAGCCATACTTTCAATCTTGACGGTTGCGGAGGCATACTTTTCATCTCGTTTGCATGCACGTTCTCTCTTCTCCTCCTTATAGAACGAGAAAGGCGACCCATAAACCTTTCGCCTTTCTCGCTTTTCAACTGCTTACTTTAAGAGGTAGTTCAAAAAGTCCAATTTTGATAACGAAGTAGCTCAGGAAGCGTCTCGACATCGAATATTGCATTCAACCGAAATCTCCAGTGCTCACGTACCTTTAAGTACGCTCCGCGCCTCCGATTTCTAGTTTCATACAATCTTCTCGGTTCTGAAAACCGGACTTTTTGAACACTCACTTTAAGGATTGCTTCCATTCGTTCGCTTCTTTCGTCAGCTGATCGCCGCCTTCATTTTTCCACTGCTCAACGAATTTATCGAATTCATCCAGCGGCTTGTCGCCGTTAATAATCGCGGTAAACGTATCCTGCTGGAACTTCACTAAATTGCTGTAATACTTGGATTCAGAAGGCAGCGGTGATTTGACCGCATTGGCGATCGAGCCGTCCGGATACAGGAACAGCGATCTCGTCTTCTCCACTTCAGCAGGGTCCTGCCACTTGCTTAAAAACTCAGGATTGGCAAATGGCGTGAACGTAATATGCAAGCCAAGCTTTGCCTGCTCATCGGTTTTACTGAACTGCTCCTTCATCCTAGGCATCAAGCCGTCCATATCGTAGGTCTCACCCAACGTGCCGAATTTAACTTTCATAAATAGATCGTAATCCCCGTAGATTGCATCCCATATCTGCATAATACGATGCTTCACCTCTGGGTCTTTAGCTTCTTTGCCGAAGGCCATATAAGTCGAACCCGTCATACCAGGCGCCGGTACTCCGGCCTTGCCGTCCGGTCCTTTCACTGGCTTGCCGTATGCGATAACAGCATTCGGATTCGTCTCGGCCATCAGCTTCGGATTGTCCCCGCCAGGGAAATTTTTGTCCGGGTTGGCCGGAGCCCAATGATAATAAGCACCATGGCTGGAAAGGCCGATTTTACCGTTTACAAAGTCATGCGATACCGCCCAATATCCGCCCTGGTTTTCTCCGTTAGGCAGCACCCACTCCGGGCTGATCAAATCATCCTTCTTCATCTGTCTCAGCACCTCAAGCGCTTTTTTCGCTTCAGGCGTTATGCCGCTCCATACGATTTCGCCATCGCGCTCTGTCCAAAATTCCGGATAAATGCCAAACGCTCCATATACCATTTGCATGCCTGTCTTGGACATGCCGTACGTATCCTTTTTCCCATTGTTGTCAGGATCGCCGTTGCGGAACTTCGTCATCGCATCAATTAACTCGTCTAACGTTTCGGGAACTTTAGAAATGCCGACTTTATCCAGCCAATCTTTTCTCCATGCCACAGCCCAGCCATACACGCCGTCCGTATTCAAGCTAGGTATACCCATATATTCGCCGTTACGCTTTACGTAAGTCCATGATTCAGGATTGTACTTATCTACAAGAGCCTTATAATTCGGCATATACGTATTCAGCTCTTCCTCGGTATACGTCACGGCTACCTCTTGATCAATAAACTTTGCCAGATCGGCTCCGTTATATACCGTCATAAAGTCCGGGAATTGTCCGCTCGCCATCTTTGTGCCAAGCAGCTCTTCACGCTTCGTTGCATCCATGTACCAAATGTTGAATTTTACATTGAACTTTTCCTCAAGCAGCTTCTTGCTTTCCGAATTGTCATCCACCGGCCCGTACTGATACGTCAGCCAGTTTAATGTAATTTCCTTGGCGCCTTCCGGCTCTGGCGAAGACGATTCGGTGGGAGCTGACGGCGATACAGAAGGCGAGCTTTGTCCACCGTTCCCATTATTGCTGGAGCACCCTGCAAGACTTACTGCCGCTACGATAACTGCCAATAACCCTGTGTAAAAAAATTTTTTAAACTTTAGCCTGTTCATGTCCTTACCCCCATCATCCATAATGTAAGCGCTGACAATAATTTGCTGAAACGAAGCTGATATACCTCGGTAATATTGTTTGCCTTTTTCAGCGGCACCCCCCTTGTTAAGCGATTCATTTGTAGTGTAGAATATAACTTATAAAATACATCACATCTAATGTGTTGATGTATAATTTCAATTCCATCATACAAATAAGTGTATTTAGTGTCAATCGTTTCATGTACACTACAATGCATCAGTTGAAATACATCAGGATAGACATGTTTTTTCTCGTTCGCACATTTCATTCGTACATTACATCATTTTTCTGATGTATGAAAAAGGAGCTTATACGATGACAACAACTTCCAAACGGAAGCCGTTTCAGGAACGCCTGGACTCTTTTGTCCAAAAGCTGCGCGAGCAGATTATGGACGGCATTTATCCTCCGGGCTCATTTTTGCCCCCGGAAATGAAGTTAGCCGAGCTGTATCAGCTGAGCAATAAATCCGTCCGCAAAGGGCTGGATACACTCGTAGACGAAGGGCTGATCGTCAAGATCAACCGGGTCGGCAATAAAGTAACTGGCACCGGCTCCAAGGAGCGCATCGTGCTGACGCTTGGCTGCAGCCCTTCAATAGAGCGCGACTTCGCTTTGCAGCAGCTGTTAGCTGATTTCCATGCACAGTTTCCGACAATTCAAGTGAAAACCATCCCCATTTCCTCTGGGCATCCGACTGTTGGAAATCACAACATAAGCACGTTCAAAAACTTTTTGGAGAATGGGATCGTAGACGTACTGTCCTTGAACCCCATGTACTTTGGGGAATTTGTCGAAAATAATTGCCTCGAGCTGCTTGAGCCTGTTGAGCAGCAGCCGGACATTTATCCATTTTTACAAAAGCCCTTCAGCTATGAGGACAAGCTTTATGTACAGCCAGTCGTTTTCTCGCCTATGGTGCTTTGCTACAATAAGGAGCATTTTCGCAAAATGGAGCTGCCGGAACCTGACAGCAGCTGGAGCTGGAGCGATGTGGTGCAATCTGCGGAGAAGCTGGCGATTCCCGGACAACGCCATGGGCTGTACTTCCATTTGCTGTCCGAAAACCGCTGGCCTCTTTTCATGCTGCAAAGCGGCATGACCTTTCAGCCTGCTGGGGAAGGGGAAACATGCGAGCTGGCGGGGACAAAGCTGCTGGATAATATAAAACAGGTGAAGCAGCTCGTCAATAACAGAACTATTTTTCCGGGGTACTTAATTGAAAGCAATGACGACGTCAACCAATTGTTTGTTGAGGATCGCGTATCTATTATTATTTCAAGCTATTTGAATTTGAATGAATTCAAGCATACCAATATTCAATTCGACGTTGCTCCATTGCCTTATACCGATTATCCAGCGACACTTTTAATTATCGTTGGCTTGGCTATTAACGCCAACTCGCCCAATAAGCATGCAGCCAATTTGCTGCTGCGTTATTTCGCCACCCGCAGAGCACAGCAAAAAATAAGAGAGTATACGTTGAGCATTCCTGCTTATAAACCGATCGCTGAGCAGACTGGCCAGGACAGCAAATCTCTTAACCGTCCGTCGCACTATGCCATGTTTCGCGAGCATTTGCGCTCAGCGCGGGTGCAGCGAGATCTCGGCTTAACCGATGTGCATTTCTATGCACTGCGCAGCCTGCTCAAAAAGTACTGGTCCGACATGATCGACGAAGACACATTGTGCAAGGAAGCGCGTCAGCAATTAAAAGGCTATGTGCTGAAATAAAGTTGATGTGCTCAACTTGGTGGATATGTGCTGAGCGAATGCTGATGTGCACACTTTGGTAGTAATTTGCTGATGAATGCGATGTGCATACTTTGGCGGTTATTTGCTGATGAAAGCGATGTGCATACTTTGGCGGTTATTTGCTGATGAATGCGATGTGCATACTTTGGCGGTTATTTGCAGATGAATGCGTGCTTGCTGATGGTTTTTTCGCCCGTTACCGCCTTTCTCACCTCTTCTTGCTTTCTAACGAAGATTAGAAGCGTTAAAGGACTAAAATAAGCTGTTTGAAAATTGTAACG
>NZ_JAZHCT010000022.1:0-125344 GCF_036541265.1 Paenibacillus sp. IITD108
CGTTCCGTTATTGAGACATAATTCGCAGAAAAAGCCTCATTTAGAGCCGGATAGCGGAACGTGTGTCCGCGAAAATTGGAAAATGGCGGTTTTAAGGCAAATAACGGAACGTGTGACCATCTAGATTCTTTTGGGCAAACGTAGGTAAGCTAGGAAGCGCCAAAATACACAATGTTCGAAAATTCACAGATAGAATAAATAACGTCCATACTTATAGGAACAGGAAGCCCATAATCTACATGATTATGGGCTTTGTTTCATATAAGAGATGATATAAGTTTTTCTCTTATACTTGTTATTATTTTTCATCGGTAAACGCGCCGTCCATAGGACGGCGATAGACGTTTATCCTTAGTATTTTGACGGGGAAGCCGTTTCTTTTTATCTGCAGCAAACTTTATTGAGTTATGAAGGGTAATACTTATAGAACAGCATGAAAGAGGTGAGTGGGGTTGGAGCAGGAAACTCTCAGTCGAATACTACAAGGTGATCGGGAAGCATTCCGAAGTCTTTATGACGAATACTTCGACTACGCGCTTCGTACGGCGAAGCTGGTGACGAAGAATGGGGAGTGGGCAAAGGACGCCGTGCAGGAAACTTTCCTGCGTGTCTACCGGAATATATGGCAATATGACAGCGGGAAGCCGTTTAAGCCCTGGTTCTACTGTATTCTTCTAAGAGAGTGCTATCGGGTGATGGAACGAGAGAAGAAGGTTATGCCATTCGGGGAACAGCTTGAGCGTATCGCGGTGGAGCAGAAGCTGCCGGATGTGAGGCTGGATATTTACGACGCTTTGCAGTCGCTGCACGATATGTACAGAATCCCGCTGATTTTAAAATATTTGCACGACTATAGTGAGAGGGAAATCGCAGACATTTTGGAGCTGAATGTCAATACGTTGAAATCCAGATTGTTTAAGGGCCGCGAAAAGATAAGAAAATGCCTGGGGGGAAATTCATATGGATCGAAAGCTTAAAGAACAATTAATCGAAAAAACTAATGCAGACGACGGGGTGAAGGAAGACATTTGGGCACGCCTAGAATCGCAATTGGATAGTCAGGCATCGCAAGAGTATTATGCCAATCGGGCCACAGAGGCGGCTGCAGCAACTACGAATAGCAAAGGAAGAAGTAAAACTATGAAAATGATTAAAGTAACGACGGGTATTGCCGCTGCTGCTGTAGCCATAACCGCATTTCTATCTTTACCAGCAGGTACGGCGCTGATGAAAAGTATGCAATCCTGGTTTGAACCGGAGAAAAAAATTGAAATCTCAGTAGAAGGCGAGAAGGAAGAAACCAATGGCCAGGTTCACGTCGATAAGGAAAGCCGTTACGCGATTTACTATGACAAGGATCGTTATAAACTCGTTCAAGAGAATGGCAAAGATACAATTACAACTATCGATCCGCTGCCAGATCCATATCCGCAAGTATCGCTAACGATTGAGCAGGAAGTAGATAAGCTGCCTGAAGATCTGGCAAAAGAAATTGCTGCGAAGCTCGCCGATCAGTTCCTGGAGGTGCGCGACGTTGAGCCGGTAACGGAGCCGGTGAATGGATATCTGATCCATGCGATTAACGGTCATGACCGTCTCAGTGAGGTCGTATCCGTCTATGTGACGAGCAACGAGCAGCAAGGCAGTTTTATTTTGACGTCGAGCTACTTCCTGGAAGCGGCCGAAGGCCATGGCTCCCGGTTTAGACAAACGCTGGAGCAGTTCGAGATACTGAAAAATGACTAAAATTGAATGAGGTATCCCTTCATAGTGGATAACTATTAATTAGCAATAAGAAAGGGGAGCGGTGAGCAAGATTGGGAATGGAGAAGTGGCAGCATCCCCCTTTGTAGGCCGATTTTATCCTTTACAGTGGATAGCTGATGAAAAAATTGGACTACAACAGCGGTCGGAATCCCAAACTTGATCGTAGTAGCCTCCCTTTTCATTGCTTCTTGCCCTATTCACAACAAATCGACAGCTTCGATATTTTTATAATTCTTCTGCAAACAGGACCTGTCTAAAGAACGGTTAAGTCATTTATTTTTGTGACCTGGGCATTAATTTAGGCATTTTTCGACATTTTTTTCACTATTTCACCTCTGAATAAACCATTTTGCACATGTCTATATTTTCTCCAGTTGTGTCTTTCTTCCGATGACAGTAATTCGTCATTTTTCTATAATATTCGATATATCCCAAGGTTGTTGAAAACTGGAAGGGGGTGAATGAATGAACACATGGATAAAGTGTTTGTGTGCCTTCTTGCTTGCTGCTAGTGTGTCCTGCGTTTTCCAGGAAACAATTGATGCGCGTGGCCTATTGGGTTTATTATCAGGAAACAAAGAAAGCGCGGAAGAAGAGGCATCTGGAAGTTCCGGCTTGTTTCAAATTGTCGACGGGTTAACGGATGTGGTAGATAAAACTGTTTCGGAAACCGTCAATGTTGTCAATTCTGCAACGTCGGAGGGAAAACTGTTGTCTCCGTTTGGATTAGGCGGGACTACGGAGCATCTGACTGAAGTCGTCAAGTCGACGGTGAACACGGTGACAGAGACGACCTCTACCGTCACAAGGGAAGTCGAAAATGTAACTAATGAAGTCAGTACTGTTTTAACTGCTGAAAGAGATTTATTGTCGGGACAAGGTGTCACACAGCTTGTACAGGACGTTGCTGGCACGGTGGATTCGACTGTAAGCGCTGTTGTGAAGACAGTCGAGACAGCTGCAGGCGGTACTGAAGGTATTGTTAAAAATGTCGAAGCTACCGTTGTTTCTACTAAACCGTTATTGCCTATTCCTGAGCTTGTCGATGGTGTAGGGCAAATTGTAGGGGGTGTAGGCGAAACGGTCGGCCATACAGGCGATCTTGTAACCAGTGTCGGTGATTTGGTAAGTGGACTGATTGGAGCCGGACAGAATGAAAACAAACCTGTTGACTCTGAGGTTGACTCTGAAGTTGATTCTGAAAAAGAGAAGCCGGATACATCTCCTTCTGACGAGAATGGGAAAAGTTCGAATGAGAATACGGAAGGTTCCTATCCTCGTGAAGAGACCAGCCATTCTGAAAAAACTGGCTTCACAGAGAAACTAGAAGAGGATAGAACCTCCGGGAACATTGGAAATTCAGTAAAGTTGTCTCTTTCGCCCGATGATAGTGAACAAACTCATTATGCGGAACAATCTGTAGCTCAGCGAGAAGATTCAACAACTGAAGCAGTTGACCATGACGGCGATGCTTGGCTATTCGATCAATTGGATACTGCTGCAGACAAAGGGTTAAGGCAAGCAGCTGATGGCGAAGATATTCAATCCAAGCCAGACCAATCGAATCAGTTACCATCGCAACATCCGCTTCAAAAAGAAGATAAGGGAACCGATCCTTTTACGCTAGCTATTATTTTTGCCAAGCCAGCGCCTAAAAATGGAACGGGTTCTGGCAGTGGAAACTCGTCATCAGCAGGCGGAGTGGATATGATTCTTGGTGAAAGCGTTTCCGAGAAAGAGGCTGGAAGAAGAAACATAGCAAAAGATACGAGACAACTCATTACCAAGTGGGCCAATGAACCGCCAACAGAGCCGCCTCAGCATTTCCTTTTCTCTATATTTGCATAAAAAATGAGAAAAGGAAGTGTAACGAATATGAAAAAAAGTATTTCTTTCGGCATTGTTCTAATGGGGTTGATGATTGGTTTTTTAATGACACTAGGAAATAGCAAGGCACATGCGGCATTGCTTCCATTAAATCTTGACGAGGTTATTGAGGAGCAAGCTGGCGGCTTGTTGAACATCGGTTCCTTGCTTGAGCATACCAATGACGCTAAACTGCTCGATTTGAAGGTAGACGTTAATCTGGATGCACTTCTGCCAACAGTGGAGTCAGGTACTGACTTTCTGCTGGACGTTGATCTGAATGTGTTGTCATCAGAAAAGAAAGCGGACAAAGACAGGAGCTCCTTGCTGGATGTAAATCTGGGCGAGCTGTCCCCGACAGATAATGGCAGTACAGAAAAGGGAACCTTATTGGATGTGGACCTGGATGTGTTGTCACACAAAGGAAGAGAAAGCCAAGGTACGGAAGCTTTACTGGATGTAAACCTAGACATCCTGTCTCCATCAGATAAAGGCAGCGCAGGCACTGGCTCCCTATTGGATGTCGATTTGGACGTGTTGTCCCCAGATAAGAAGGGGACTCAAGACAAGGGCTCCTTGCTGGATGTGAACCTGGATATCCTGTCTCCGTCAAATAAAGGCAGCGCAAGCAGTGGCTCCCTATTGGATGTCGATTTGGATGTGTTGTCCCCAGATAAGAAGGGGACTCAAGACAAGGGCTCCTTGCTGGATGTGAACCTGGATATCCTGTCTCCGTCAAATAAAGGCAGCGCAGACACTGGCTCCCTGTTGGACGTAGATTTGGACGTGTTGTCCCCAGATAAGAAGGAGACCCAAGACAAAGACTCCTTGGTTGGTATAAACCTGGATATCTTGTCCCCGTCAGATAAAGGCAGCGCAAGCAGTGGCTCCCTGTTGGACGTAGATTTGGACGTGTTGTCCCCAGATAAGAAGGGGACTCAAGACAAGGGCTCCTTGCTGGATGTAAACCTGGATATCTTGTCCCCATCAGATAAAGGCAGCGCAGGCACTGGCTCCCTATTGGATGTCAATGTGGACGTGTTGTCCCCAGGAAAAGGCAGTCAGGGGAGCGGTTCTTTAGTGGACCTGGATGTGAATGCTGGTCTGGATGGCTTGCTGCCAAATGTCGAAAGCTTGCTTCCGGGTTTGGGCAGTACGGTAGAAACGGTTTTGGATTCGGTTGACGCGGTTCTGCCGATTTCAACCTCAAATCTGTTGGATACTGTGGACCATATTATCGGCGGTGTTGCCGGCTCAGCTTGTCTTGATCCGATTTTGACGCTTCAATTGCAAACGGATAGCGACTGCTCAGATAACGGCGCAATTATTCCAGAAGAGGGCAATGGTAACACTGGCGGAGGCGGAAACACTGGCGGAGGCGGAAACCCTGGCGGAGACGGAAACACTGGTGGAGGCGGAAACCCTGACGGAGACGGAAACACTGGCGGAGGCGGAAACCCTGACGGAGACGGAAGCACTGGCGGAGACGGAAACACTGGCGGAGGAGGAAACCCTGACGGAGACGGAAACTCTGGTGGAGGCGGAAAACCCGGCGGAAGCAGTAACTCTGGCGGTACAGGCAGTGCGGATGATAACAATATCATCGGGGGAGATGACAGCACAAATAACTCCGGCAAAGATGATGAGCATGCCAGCAGCGGCGCCATAGGCAATGATGGAGGCGCAAGCGGCCGCGATGGCGGAACGGGCGGCAAAACAACTGGCATTAACGATTCAGGTCAATCGACCAAAAATGCAAAGCCGGAAAAAAGCTCCTGGCAAGCTAGCTACTCTGACAAGCACGGGCTAGCTGTTCTGCCTAAAACCGGCGGTTTGCTGGATAGCAGCGTGCTTCTCATTGGAGCAATGCTGCTTATGGCTGCCGGGTTGTTAGTCAGAAGAAGAAGAGCATGATGCCATATGACAAAAATCGAGACATTGCGCAGCGAGTTGGCGGAGCTGATTCAACAGCGGGGCTTGCAGGATTCCCTAGTTATAAAAAAATCACAGCAATTGGACAATCTTATCGTGCTTTATATGAAAGAAATACCGCAAAGAAAGGCAGCGTCTGCACCGCTGAAGCGTTTGAACAGGATCAAAATGAATTATATCAGCCGCATTGAAAATTCTTTGAAGAAGGAGCTGGAACATAATTTTGAGCGAGCCGAACAGCTGAGCAAGGACGTCGAGGAGCTCACCAAGCACTATCATTTGTTTGATCCTGTTGTAATGGAGAAATCCCGTGAACTGGACCAATTGATCATGAGCAGCATTAAATTAAAAAAATAAAGCCTAACAGCAGCAAATGATCGATCCTTTTGGAGCAGACTGTGGAAGGACACTGTCCTTCCCTTTCTATTGGAGGATGATGATGAAAGTTTTGGGCAATTTGATGATCATTTTCGGTGTAGGAGTTATCATTTATCTTATGGCGGGACAGTATATACAGGAAGCGAAAACCGCGAGGCTTGTGGAGGAATTCGTACAGCTGCCCTTTGAAGAGCTGAATGAGGCTTTGCCAGATGCCATTGAGATTGCAGAATTGGCAGAGGCTTCCCCAGTTTATGAGATTGGCGACGTGCTGGCTATTTTGGAAATCCCTAAAATCGATTTAGCAGTCCCTATCGTGCACGGTGCAGGCACCGAGCAGTTGTCCGCTGCAGTCGGCCATCTTGCTGAAAGCGGAGATTTAGGTGAGACAGGCGCTAATTTTGCAATTGCAGGGCACCGGTCGGCGACATTTGGTCAATTTTTTAATCGCTTGGATGAATTGGAGCCAGGTGACGGTTTTATCGTCAGAACGCCTACAGAAACGTATTCGTACGCTATTGTCAACAAAACAGTTGTCATGCCAACGGATGTACAGGTCATCGATCCTGTTGAAAGCAAATCGCTTGTAACATTAATTACATGTCATCCTTTCCGTTCCAATAAGAAAAGACTTATCGTTGGAGCAGAATTGGTTGAGCATAAGCCCGGGGACGCCGCTGCGTCCGCCGGGCTTTCCCAATTAAATATAGGAAAGCATAAGTTTTAACCTTCTGGTTGTATCTATATTTCATCGGTAAATGTGCCTGTCCAAAGGACGGCAGAGCCGTTTATCCTTGACGCGTGAATGTCGCTCAATAAAGAATTCGTCTAGTTTTGTTTGCAAAGCTGACTATAATGCATATATGCTAGATACATAGAAGAATAACGATGATAAGCTTTCAAAAAAAGCAGCGATAAGTCTGGTAGTGACACGCTGTACAAGTCTATTACATGAAACAATTCCCAGCTGCATAGCGTTTATAAGTTATAGTTGAATTCAATGTTAATAACCGTTTAAGGGAGGATTATGATGGGAATTAAGCGAAAGTGGATGCTGCTCAGCGCGATTATCATCATCGGCTTGCTTGGAGCTGGAGTCTGGTATTATATGCACTTGCAAAGAGCTGCCGCTCCTGAAGAGGAAACTCCCTTACAGACAATAGAGATTTGGGAGCAAGTAAATCAGCGGTTTGCTACCGGAACGACGGAGCAATTGGTGTTATGGAGAAAGGATAGCCAGGAGTTATATGTCCAGCATAATCAGCTCTATTACTCGCCTGGGAAGGAAGAAGCCCCTGTGCTGCTGCAGCAGTGGGCGAGCTCGCTGCCTGCCCAAGCCTTCGTCAATGGCAATTACTTGCTGATCGGCGCTCAAACGCGTACCGCAAGCGCAAGCCAGACGGAGCCGGCTGGTCTATGGCTTGCCATTGAGCTGGCAGAGAAGCCAAAAGTAGTGGAAAAGGGAGAGCAATTTTTCGGACCGAATGAAATCGTAGCGTCTGCTTTCACGCAGTCTGCCAATTTGTTTAGCTTCACTATGAAATTACAAAACAGTTTAACTCAGCGTATATATGATCCAGCTAACAATCGTTGGCATCAAGTGTCTGACAAGCCGATTCCAGGTGAAGAGTTAGCCTTATTTGAAAAAGATAATGCGGTCCATTATTTACAGCAGCAAGAAAGCTACGAGCTTTCCGAGGATGAGACGATGGATGTTTTTGACGACAGTGGAAGCAGCCTTGTCTATTTCAGCAATCCCAGCAAGGAGATGCTGAGATTTGACGGTTATGAGCTTTTAGTTGCGAGGCCTATCCATAAGCCGGATCAGACGTTGATGATTTTAGGGCATCTTCGCGATTCCGCCGGCAATGAAGCAGCTGTTTTTTTCGAGCGGGCAGATTTAGTGCTTCCTATTGACGAGCGGTTATGGCAAGGCAAATGGCTTGCGGTCGATCCATACAATTTTGTGCAAATTACGAGTGAAGCTATCGATGTACTGCAATATGAGGAAGGTTTTGCTTCAATAGACAATGAGCCAGTCTATAAGCAATTTCAGCTTGGTGCAGCTAAGCTGATAAGCGAAAACGGCTTGCTGGCCGAATTTGAAGTTGAAGGAAAAAAGCAGCTGCTGCATTTTTATGATCTTGTTCATACAGAAGCAGATACGCTGGATTCTATTTGGGCCGAATGGATGCAGGACCCGGATGTGCAGGCAGTAGACAATTCCGAATTGGACCCCGTATGGGAAAACCATATAATTGTAGAATGGAGCGGGGAGGAGCGAAATGCGAATGCCGAAGTGCCGCCTGCGCTGCAGCGTGCCGTTGATGAGCTGTATTCGGATTCGGATTATGTTTTTGCCAAAACATATAGATACTTGCAATCAACCTGGTATGTGCTTGTAGAGAAGGATTTTTATCAATATCAAAATAATAAGCTGACCAAGCTGGGTGAGTGGCCTGTTACCATTGAAGTAGCTATTGGCGAAGGGGCGAGCGGCTTTGGTGCAATGGATTTTGTTAAGCTGGAGCAGGGCTGGCTTGTAGCCGATACGAAGGCCAATCGTGTCATCAAGCTTGACCGCGATATGAAAATAGCAGCAGAGCTATCTGTGCCGGTGCCTTCCAAACTGATTGTTAAGCAAGGCAGCGTTCATATTGAATCGCTTCTTAATGAAATAGTAACTGATTTGGACCTGCTGATGATGGAGACAAACATGCAGGAATTTAAAGCAGTGACGGCTGTTGTCGACCAGGATTATTTAAAGCCAAGGCAGTGGTATAAGGATGAAGCCAGCGGACTGGTCTGGTACAGCTTTATGGGCCGCCTTTTTCAATATGACGAGCAGAATGAACAATTTAAGTCAGCCTTCTTGGGAATTAGCCGAAATGCGCATGCAAAAGCGCAAATTTTCCCTTACAAAGATACAATTGCGGTTATGCTGGATCATCGATTAGAGCTGTTTGACCGCGAAGGAAACTGGCTGGGCGATATTCAATTTCCGAGATCCGAGCCGGACGGCATTTATGATCGGACGCCTGAAGCAGAAAACAAAGCGATCATAGATGAGGCTGCAGGAAAAATATTTTTGGTGCAAGGCTATCGGATACTATCAATCGACTTGGAATTGAAACAGGCAACTAGCTTATTCAGGCAAAATTATGCCGAAATAGCAGATATGCAAATGCATGACGGAAAACTGTATTTGCTGCTTCATAATCATATTGAAGATCGTTATCATTATTCTAATCCGGTTGGTGATGAGTCGCAGCAAAGCTATTATTCTGAGCTTGTTCAAATCGATCCAGCTGATAAGCACATTGAGCGAGCTATCGCAGAGGGCTTTTATCGTCGCATAGTATGGCTGCAGCAAGAGATTGATGAGGTTGAGGAAGGAAATGAAGAACCGGCCCAAAGTTTTGAAAAAATAGTTTTTTTGAAGGCTGAGGAAGCTCGTTAGCAGGAATTTTAACGAAAACAGTCAGGGCATTTGTCCCTGACTGTTTCGTTTTTATATGAAGACATTTAGCCTTGTCCGTTTTGTTTTTGCATCAAGCGCTGAAGCTCTTCTTCTACTCGAGTATTACGCAGCTCCTGCTGATAGCTAGCCTCATGTTGGTTTGTGTATGCGGAATAAGGCTTCGCAATTGTTTGATGTGCTTCCCATTCCATAATTTTTTGTTCGATGCGGTCAAAGCCTTGAGATGCCGTACCGCCGTATAAGGAATGAGCTGCTGAATCATGCTGTTGTTTTTCTGTATGATTTATCCGAGTCATAAGTTCGCTTCGTCTTGACTGCAGGCGGGTACGCTCTTCTTTCATTTGCTCCAAATTTTGCTCCAGCTCAGTAACGGATTTTGCTGCCATTTCCTGCAATCTTGCAGTTTCCTCTGCCTGCTCTGCATAAAGAAGCTTGGCTTCCAGTGCTATGCGCGCATCTGTTTCGCGCCCTTCAGCAATAGCCTTTCCAGCCTTTTCTTCATAGAAGCTTGCTTGCTCATGTTGGTCCTGATATTTGCCGTGAAGCATGCGCTCCTGAACCTTTTGTGTCGAAATCGCATTTTCCAGGCCGGAAATTTGCTCATCCAAGTCTCTTAAATACTGATTCAGCATCATGCCTGGCTTTTCGATTTTGTCCAACACTTCATTTGCAGCGGCTTTTGTCATATCAACTACACGTTTTAGAATACCCATATTTCAATCTCTCCTTTTAAAATTATAATTTAGTAATGATATTGGTTGTGGTAAGAAAAATGATTGATTGGCGCTTTAGGGACTAGAATGGATGCGATAATGTAAATCAGCAGAACTGATCCAAAGCTGCAAACCGCCAATACCGCGAAAACAAGTCTAATGATGGTTGGATCAATTTGCAGCAGCTCGCCAATTCCTCCGCATAAGCCAGATAGTAGTTTATTTGTATGGGACCGGTATAATTTTTTCATATTGCATTATCCTTTCGCTTCGTATTCGATGTCTTAATTGTAAGCTGTAAGCTTAGTCTAAGTAACAGTCCGGAGACTGTTTGTTATACTGGCCTTTGGTAGGGGAGAGACTGGACGGATGGCTAGGCATAATGGCAATAGCGAAATGGTTTTGCTGTGAAAGACATAGTTTGACAGCTAATAGGGAATATTTAACCATTATCTATTCACTTTAAGGAGGCTGTTGAAATATGTCATTGGAGCATGCTGCACAATCTTATCAGCCAGGCGATATTGTATACGTGCTGTATCGCAATCCGCATGTTCAAAATGTTGCGAACGTGCAAGCTGCCGCTGTCGTCAGCAATCCTGGCAACCCAGGTGAGCTGGCTGTATTTTTGTATGATCAGTATTATCCGCTTACGGAAGAAATGGCTGTATTTTCTTCAGAACAGGAGGCTGAGCAAGCGTATCAAGAGAGCTTCGGCTTAAGCTGGGAAGGCGGCTTTGAATGAACGCTCCTTTTATGCCGCGGCTCGTTTATTTTGAGCCTGATGCATTAGAGTATCCGCTTGGAAAAGAGCTGCTGGACAAGTTTACGAAGCTTGGCTTAGAAATCAGATATACGACCTCGCATAATCAGATTCGCAATTTGCCAGGGGAGTCTTATTTGCAGCGCTATCGGATTGCTAAATCAACACTTGTAGTAGGCATCCGCAAAACTTTGAAATTTGATACTTCAAAGCCTTCGGCTGAATATGCCATTCCTTTCGCAACAGGCTGTATGGGGCATTGCCATTATTGCTACCTGCAAACGACAATGGGCAGCAAGCCGTATATTCGTACCTATGTGAATGTGGATGAAATTTTGGAGGCGGCAGATGCGTATATTGCAGAACGGGCGCCTGAGCTGACGCGCTTTGAGGCTTCTTGTACCTCTGATATTGTAGGAATTGATCATTTGACCCATACATTGAAGCGTGCTATAGAGCATTTTGGACAGTCGGAGTATGGAAAGCTGAGGTTTGTTACAAAGTTTCATCATGTCGATCATTTGCTTGATGCCAAGCATAATGGAAAGACTCGGTTTCGGTTCAGTGTCAATGCCGATTATGTCATTAAAAATTTCGAGCCTGGCACATCCTCGCTTGAGCAGCGTATTCAAGCGGCTGGCAAGGTTGCCAAAGCTGGTTATCCGCTAGGCTTTATAGTTGCTCCCATTTATTTGCACGAAGGCTGGGAAGCCGGTTATGAGCACATGTTCGAGCGACTGGATAATGAATTGGATAAGGATGCGCGCGAAGACATTACCTTTGAATTTATTCAGCATCGTTTTACTAAACCGGCCAAACGGATTATCGAGCAAAATTATCCGATGACGAAGCTGGAGCTGGATGAGGCCAAGCGGCGTTATAAATGGGGGAAGTACGGCATAGGCAAATATATTTATCAGAAGGAAGAAGAGGAACAGATTAAAGAACATCTTATGGCTAGCATGAATCGTTATTTTCCGCATGCTCGATTTGAATATTTTACGTAGGGGCAAGGGGAAGGCGTCCTTCCCCAGACTTCCAATGCACAGAAAAGTATATGCTTTCAGTTTAACTTTCGCAGGATCGTGATTTTGTAGGATGCAAATGAATCAGTAACTCGCCTGTCCAAAGGATGGCAGAGCCGTTTATTCTTGTTCAATTGGCAATTGATAAACGATGATGGAGTCTGGTTCTTTGTATCTCATTCCAATCGTTTCCTCACAGCCTTTCAGTATATACAGCTTTGAAACAACAACATTGCCTTCCAGCTGTTCTTCTATCGTTTCGATTGTGCTGCAGGCAGTCTTGTAGCGCAGGTCGTTTCTTTTTTTGTTCAGTTTACTTCGTGTAGACCAGGAATATTGAATTTTCCCGTCTTTGTATTCCAGCTTTCCGATATCTGGCTGTCCTTCTACAGTAAAGTTGACGACCGTAAGCTTGGCTTGCTGCCGGCTGGCGGCATGATCCACGAATTGATCAAGCTTTTCGACATGAAGCGGACCTCCAGGCCCTCCGATAACATCTCCGTTTTTGACTGCGTCTTTATAGGTATAACCGCTGCAGCCTGTTAGTAATGTAATAAGGGTAATAAGCAGCCCAATGAAAAGGATTAATAGTGTCTTCACATCATTTTCCTCTCATTCCTGTATTAGTTATTAAATAATAGCATACTAAAGGTACTGTATGATTGTGAAAAGGAATCATTTATTGCGGGACTTTAGTAGTGAATTAGCTTTTAAATTGCAATTTGCTGCCTAATCAAGCAAGAAACGCTTCATAAAGATTGGGAAAATAAGCTATAATATGGCGATGTGATTTAGGAGTACAGCTGCAGGAGGTGGATCAAAAGTGGATGATAATCAATTGAAGGATTTATTACTAAGATTAGAGCAAAAAATCAACTCTTTAGAGGATGAAATAAGCCAGCTGCGCAGCGCTCAGAATGCGCAAACTGCTGGAGCGCAGCAGCATACTCAGCAACATGAGGCCCAGGAGTCCGGCTCATCAGAAAGTCAAGAGCCGTCGCAGCCGTCCGCTCCATACGGCTATGGGCCGCAATCGGCGCAGGGCCATTCGCAGCCGTCCGCGCCATACGGCTATGGGCCGCAAGCAGCGGAAGGCCAGTCGCAGCCGTCCGCGCCATACGGCTATGGGCCGCAATCGGCGCAGGGCCAGTCGCAGCGATCCGCGCCATATGGCTATGGACCGCAATCGGCGCAGGGCCAGTCGCAGCGATCCGCGCCATACGGCTATGGGCCGCAATCGGCGCAGGGCCAGTCGCAGCCGTCTATGCCATACGGCTATGGGCCGCAATCGGCGCAGGGCCAATCGCAGCCGTCCGCGCCATACGGCTATGGGCCGCAATCGGCGCAGGGCCAGTCGCAGCCGTCCGCGCCATACGGCTATGGGCCGCAAGCAGCGCAAGGCCAGTCGCAGCCGTCCGCGCCGTATGGTCAAGCACCTCAACAGCCGCAGGGGAGCATGCCGCATCCAGGGCAAGCAACTGCCCAGCCGCCGATACAGCCTTACGGCTATCCGCCGCCGTACCGGCCAATAGATTCCAATGGCCGATATAAAGAGAATCAGAGCTTGGAGCATGTGCTGGCCAGAGTATGGTTGCCGCGCGTGTTCATAGTTGTTCTGCTGTTGGGTGTGCTGTGGGGTTTTCTTGCGATTGTTGTAAACGGACATTTGTCGCAAGAGGTGCGGTGTATACTCGGCGTTTTGCTGGGAGCTATTTTGTACGGAACTGGCGTGCAGCAGACGAAAAAGGATCGGGCCGGGCTCGGCAAAGTATTACTCGGTGGCTCGCTTGGCGTATTTATATTGTCCATATCGGCAGCTCATCTGCTTTATGATTTAATATCAGCCCCAGTCGCTATTATATTGTACATGGCGGTATTGGTGCTCATTACGTACACATCGCTTAAATGGCGTTCCCAGACCTTGCTGGTTTTGTCAACCTTGTCAGGCTATATGATACCGTTTTTGGTCGCGTACAACAGCTCGAGCGAGTATTTGTTTATTGGCTATCAGGTCGTATTTTCTATTTTCATGTTCCTGCTGGCGACACGTTATAACTATCAAGTCGCTTACTGGTTTTCATTTGGCCTGCTGCATTTCTCGTTTATATTGGCACTGGCCCTTGATTACACAGAAAACGAAGCGCTCCTTTTAACAGCATTAACGATTCAGCATCTTGTATTGCTCGTTCAGTTTATAAGGCGCAAGCAATCAAATGCCGAACAGCTTGCTATGCAGTTTGTTTCATTCCTGCTGCTGGCGATGTGGGCAAATTTGCTGTATAACGACAGCAACCTTTATCCGATTATGCTGGCTGCAGGAGCGCTCATTTATGGAGCGGCGGCGTACCATTTTATGAAAATCGCTTCCCAAGCCGCTGCTGATCATGAGCAGCAGTCCTTTCACCGCCATCGTGTAGATGTAAGCATGGTGATAGCGACAGCTGCAGTGTTCCTGTTTATTATGAATTGGAGCGGCATGGCCTATAGCAGCATAGCTGTATTTGCAGAAGGAGTATTGGCATTAATTTTAGGGGCAAAAATAAAATATACTCTACAAAAAATTACTGGCAGCATTTTAGCGATTATATCAGGCGTTTGGATTATAACGAACGCTCCTGTGAAAATTGTATCAACTGAAACATTGGGCTGGATTGTTCTGCTGGCGGGTATTGCGGTTATTTATGCTGCTTATTCCAAATGGATTTTTCCAAAGACGCAGCAATCAACAGAAGCTGATGGTGCGATCGGGCACGACAACAATAAGCTGTTATTATCAGCGCTGTTATGGCTGGAAGCGGCTCTAGGCCTTATTTTTGTATCAATAATCGTTAACCTTGCAACCAAAGGGATGGAAAGCGATATACGGCACTTTATTTTGTCGGGGGCTTGGTTGCTGTATGCTTTAGGCGCTATCGCTGTAGGTATGATTTTCAAGCTTTCAAAAGCTAGACTGACCGGCATGCTGTTTTTATTTGTCGTGTTGATGAAGGTTATTCTTATCGATGTACCCGATGTATCGCTTTCGATCAGAGCGATTATGTTTATCGTGCTGGGCGCAGTAGGAATAGCCGTATCAAGATTACTGTACGCGGGCAAGGAAGATGCCAGCAAGCAAGCCGAGGAAGAAACAAATATATAAACGGTGTTCAAGTTGCAGTTTCAGCTGGAAACCAAAGCATAGCTCTATTCGTAATACCGAGTGTCATTCACTTTACGTGTCTCCTCTTTGAAGGGACATCAAAATGGAGGAATTAAAATGATCGTTACAACAACCCCTATAATCGAAGGATATCCAATTAAACATTATGCAGGAATCGCAACAGGCGAAGTTATTATGGGTGCAAACGTAGTGAGAGATTTTTTGGCCTCTATTACGGATATAGTAGGCGGACGTTCAGGCGCTTATGAGAGCAAGCTTCAAGAGGCAAGAGATGCGGCATTTGCAGAGATGAAGGAGCAGGCTGCCAGAATGGGTGCCAATGCCATTGTCGGTATTGATATTGATTATGAAGTTGTTCGCGAAGGTATGCTGATGGTAGCGGTAAGCGGTACGGCCGTTATTATTTAACTAGGCGGCGAAGCCGTTTATCCTTGAAGTATAGGAAAGTATAAGTTTTCACTTTATAACTGTTCCTATACTTCACCGGTAAACGCGCCTCCTTCGTTCAAGCGAAGGACGGCGGAAACGTTTATCCTTGAAATATAGGGAAGTATCTGTTTTCATCTTATACTTCATCCTATATTCATCGAGAAACGGCACATCCTTAGACAAGGACGCGCAGCGTTTCTTCTTGGTTGCTGATGTAGTAATAAAGAAGCTGTTAAGCGGTCAAGCTGACTGAAGCGTTTGTACAGTTAGCTGATGCTTTGACAGCTTCTTTTTTTGTATCAACTTGTGGATAACTTTTCAAAATCAAGTCATCAGCATGCGTTTTTGAAGAAATTCGTGCACAACCTGTGAATACTTTTGTTGATTATGTGTATAACCTCGATTCATATGTTAGTAATGCTGTGAATAACTTTGTTGTCCGCTGAATGAGCTTTAATGCGTTTTCTTCGTACAGCAGGCATCGTACACAAGCTGATACTGGCAAGTTGAATCTTTTTGACTATGAAATTGCGGTTAATAGCCTACTATTAAATCTAAAAAAAACCAAATAACGGAATAATGAAATGTCAAATGGTAAAATAAAACAGTTCTTAGTACCCAGTTCCATAGATATGGAAATATGTTACTATACAACGAGTGTCATTATTTCCAATTGGAAATGAATGGAATTCAAAGAAAATATGTTAGTAACATTTGTCGGAGGTCATGGAATGCGTTACATGAAAATGATGGTTTGCACGGTATTAATATTTTTACTTACAACAGGCACAGTATTTGCAACAGCAGAAAGTAACCCGATTGAACCGAACTGGATTGAAGGGGGAACTACTGTTAATGTAGGAGATATTTCTACACTTGAACTGGATGAATCCCTTCTTTATCTGGATCGTGAAGATACGATGGACGTTCAGGAATATTTGGGAAATAACGTAATGGGTACAGAGATGGGAAGCGTTTTTCCTGTTAATGAGGAAGAAAGCTGGTTTGTTTTATTCGAGTACGAGGATGTAGGTTATATTTCCGATAAGGATAAAAACAAAATTAATGCCAAGAAGCTGCTAAAAAGCTACCAGGACGGCACTGATGCAAGCAATGAGACGCGTGCAGAAGAAGAAAGACTGTTCGTAAAGGGCTGGCATACAGAGCCTTACTATAATGAAGAGGATCGTACTTTGATCTGGGCTTTGCTAGCAGAAGATTTCTATGGCAACGCAATTATTAACTATAATGTGCGTATTCTTACTCGCGGCGGCTATGTGTCTGTGCTTCTCGTTACAGATGAGGCTACTCTTGATAGAGAGATAGCGACGCTAAATAAGCTGATTCTGCCAAAATACTCCATTACAGCAGGCTCTACCTATGAAGATTTTGATCCTAGCGTGGACAAGAAATCTGAAGTTGGCTTGACGGGGCTAATTTTGGGAGGAGCGGGACTGGTTGCTGCGAAGAAGGCAGGTCTTATTGGCGCAGCGCTAGTATTGCTTAAAAAGTTCTGGTTTGTGCTGCTGGCGGTTCCTCTGGCGATTTGGAGATGGATTAAGGGCAGATCAGGACGCAGACAGGAAGAGGAGCAGCAAGAGCAGTCATATGTAAATCCGTATGGAACAGATAACTCATCATCGGATCAAACGATTAATAATGACCCTAAATAATAAGGGAGCAATACTATAATTTGCTGAAAATGGAAGAAGATCGTCACCCGCCTCGATTGGCAGGGGCGATCTTTTTGTTTGTTGATAAGAGCGCGTAAAAGCCGCCGCCGAACGATTCATGGTATAGTTATAAAAAGGTATGTATTTAATCATATCTTCCATGACATATAATAGTAGTAAGGATGAATACTTTCTATTTTCAGATAAGGGAGCGATCGATATGCAATATAGAAGATTAGGAAAAACGGGTTTAAATGTATCCGTTATTGGCGTCGGCACTTGGCAGTTCGGCGGGGAATGGGGTGTCCAGTATGAGCAGTCAGAGGTCGATGCTATATTGGACAAGGCACATGAGCTGGGCATTAATTTAATCGATACGGCGGAATGCTATGGCGATCATTTGTCAGAAGCTTTTATCGGCAACTATTTGGCCAAACGTAAACGTGAAGATTGGATTGTAGCAACAAAGTTCGGCCATCATTTTCACGAGCGGTTTACACGTACGGATGTATTTGAGCCGGGTGATGTAGTGAAGCAGCTGGATGCCTCGCTTAAAGCGCTGCAGACAGAGTACATAGATTTATATCAATTCCATTCCGGTCCGGACCATGTATTCGATAATGATGAGCTATGGACGGTGCTGGATAAGCAGGTGCAGGCGGGAAAAATTCGTCACCTGGGCACCTCTATTGCTAAAAATGACAATGTGCATCAGACGGAAGCTTCCACACAAGTAGGCTCTAAAGTGATTCAAGTCGTATATAACCGATTGGACCGCAAGCCTGAGGAGGCAGTATTCCCATCCTGCCAGCGTCAGGATTTGGGTGTGCTGGCTAGGGTGCCGCTAGCGAGCGGCTACTTGAGCGGGAAGTACAAACCCGGTGCTACCTTTGATAAAACGGATGTGCGCCATCGCCATGATGCCGCTCTCGTACAGACGCGCTTGCAGGAGGTCGAGCGCATTTCGCGTGAGGAAGTGCCTGCCGGCGTAAACATGGCCAGCTGGGCATTGGCTTGGTGCCTCAAGCATGAAGCGGTAACGGCAGTTATTCCTGGCTGTAAAAACCCGCAGCAGGTGGAGGCGAATGCCAAAGCTGTAGAGCTGCTCCATTCATAATAGAAGCATCTGGAGCAAGCCATTTGGCAGATGGCTTGCTTCAGGTATTTTTGTATAGCCAAGCTGCAATCACAAGTAATCTATTCTATGACATAAGAGACAGGGGCATACGGCAGCATGCAAATATTCGGAGAGCAATGGACAAGGCAACAGGTCATTAATCGTGTAGGAGACATAAGCCAGCTATGCGGAGTGAAGGGCATTCATTTTATGGATGGGCTGGAGCATGGAACGAAGGGGCTGCATGCCTGGAATGCTGCTGGCTTGCAGTTTTATGCACTGCCTGATCGCGGCATGGATATCGGGGCTTTTTACTATAAGGGAATACCTCTGGCATGGATGAGCAAGTCGGGGTATGTTCATCCTGCGCATTTGCACAAAGGGGGCTGGCTTGCCGGATTTCATGGCGGCATGCTGGCGACCTGCGGATTGAACAATGTAGGCCGGGCATGCGAGGATGAGGAAGGACAGCATGAGATGCACGGACGGATAAGCAGATTGCCTGCTGCGGAGGTTAGTTACGGCGGAAGCTGGACTGGCGATAATTATTCGCTTGCCATAAGCGGCAAGGTTAATGATGCCAGCTCGCTAGGCGACCATATGCAGCTTCATCGCCGTATTGAAGTCCCGGCCGACCAGCCTGTTATTCGCATTTATGATCAAGTAACGAATCTTGGCGCAATGAAAATGCCATGCATGATTAAATATCATATGAACTTAGGCTTCCCGCTCGTACAGGACGATACGAGCATCGAAGTAGCCAACCGTCGCCGTTTGCTGCGAAACAGTACCGAGCTGATTGATCCGCGAGCTGATTATTTCCGTAATTCTGTAAATACTGATGTAGAGATGCTCTACCATGAATGCGAATACGAGCATGATCAGATGGGAGAAGTGACTGTACGTGCACCATATCCTATTAACAATGAACAGCTTGCTCTTAAAATTCGCTACAAGCATGATACCTTGCCTCATTTGTGGCAATGGAATAATGTAATGGACGGATTGTATGTAACGGCGATCGAGCCATCCAACTGTCTTGTTAAGCCGCGCTCCGAAGCACGCAGACAAGGGCTGGTCACCGAGCTGGAGCCAGGTGAAAGCATGGATTTTGCCGTAGAGGTTTCGATTGTAAATCATTAGTAAAAAGTGGTAACTATAGTCTAAGTCGAAAGCATACTGAAAAGGATAAAGTATGCTTTTTTGCATGCCATTACGTAACAGCTATGCTGTTAATAAGGTTCCTGATTTCGCAGAAAATGCCGAAAGTAGGACTTTGTTACTGAATTATTATAAATTCGGTAAGTATTTTATAGGAAAATCGACAATAATCGAGTATAATGAATGACTAGAATTCGGGAAATTTAGTTGCTTTTCATAGTCTTTTGGTCACTAATTGATAGAGATGAGGTGGAGACCTGCATGCAGCATATTCATGGCTCACATGATATGTTACTAGTTGTTTGCTCCTATATTGTTGCTGTTATAGCCTCTTATACCGTTATTAATTTGATAGGCCTTATTAAAAGCCGAACGGGGCTAAGCCGTCTGCTATGGATTGGCTTCGGGTCAGCGGCTATGGGGATGGGCATATGGTCGATGCATTTCGTAGGCATGCTGGCGTTTTCTCTTCCAGTTCCGGTTGCCTATGATGTTCTGATCGTAGTTTTATCTGTTATAGTAGCGATTATAGCTGCATTTATCGCTTTAGTGATAGTCAGCAAGCCGCACTTGTCGGCTTCCAGACTAGTTGCGGGAGGAATGGTGCTTGCAGCGGGCATCGTAGCTATGCACTATATAGGCATGGCTGCCATGGTTATTGATATTACATACAACCCATACTATGTAGCGCTGTCTATACTCATAGCAATCGTTGCTTCTATTACGGCCTTCTGGTTGCCCTTATATTTGCATCAAGACAAAGATACTTACGTTAATTTAAAAAAGCTGGGCAGTGGACTAATTATGGGACTGGCCATAATTGGCATGCATTATTCTGGCATGCTGGCTGCAACGTTTCATATGGGCGGTAAAATAGAAGCGTCCACAGGAGTTGTGCTGGACCAAAGCAGGCTGGCTTATTTTATTACAATCGTTACGATATTCACTTTGGGATTGTCACTAGTAGCCATATATATTTCAAGAAAAATGTATTATAAGGATTCAGAGATTGAACAGAAAAGTGCCGAAATACATGCGATGAATGAACAGCTGCGCGAGCTGAACGGCAACTTGGAGCGGCTTGTGCAAGAGCGCACTGCCCAGCTGGAGCAGGCTCACGACGAGGCTATACGCGCCAACCAAATCAAAAGCCAGTTTCTTGCTAATATGAGCCACGAGCTGAGGACGCCTCTAAATGCGATTATTGGCTACAGCGAGATGCTTATGGAGGAAGCGCAGGATTTGAATCAGCCGCTTTTTGTAGATGACCTGGGTAAAATCAAAAAGGCCGGGCATCATTTGCTGACATTAATTAATGATATTTTGGATATTTCAAAAATCGAAGCAGGAAAAATGGATATTCATATTGAGAGCTTTGAATTATCGCAGCTTATTTACGATGTGGCCGGCACGATGCAGCCGCTCGCTGATAAAAATAACAATGAGCTGCGTGTGTCTGCTGCACTTGGCGAATTGTCATCAGATATGACTAAGCTTAGGCAGGTTTTAATTAACTTATTAAGCAATGCCATTAAGTTTACAAATGGAGGCGTTATTAAATTAGATGTTGCAGCTCAAAGGCGCAACCAGAATGACGGATTTGTATTTCGAATCGAAGATTCAGGCATTGGCATGACTGAGGAACAAATGAGCCATTTATTCCAGCCCTTTGTTCAAGCAGATTCATCTACAACCCGGCAATATGGCGGAACGGGGCTCGGGCTTGCAATCAGCCGCAGCTTTATGAATATGCTGGGCGGAGATATTTCGGTTGAAAGCAAGCCAGGCGAAGGCAGCATATTCACTTGCTGGCTGCCGACTATTTGTACGAATCAAACCGAATTTCGAGCAATTGATGCTGACGGGACGCCATACACGGAATGGAAATCTAGTCAAAGTCCCAAAATTTTGCTTATTGATGATGAGCCTTTTAATTATGATTTATTAAAACGGTATGTCGAAAAGGAAAACTGGACGATTGCGTTTGCCAGCAATGGCCAAACAGGCTTGAAGCTGGCTAGAGAATTGAAGCCTCAGGTGATCTGTCTGGATATATTAATGCCGAGTATGGATGGCTGGCGCGTATTGGAATCTATTAAAAGCGATCCTGAGCTAAATCATATTCCCGTCATTATATGGTCCATGACAAATGATAAGCAGCTTGGATATGCGCTTGGCGCATCGGAATTTCTTGTAAAGCCTGTCAGCAGAGATGCGCTCGTTCATGTAATTGATAAGTATGTTACGAATCTGGCGGGCAAAGCTGTACTCGTAATCGAGGATGATGAACCAACGAGCGAGCTGATGGCCAGATTGCTGTTAAAGGAAGGTTATGA
Organism: Paenibacillus sp. IITD108; assembly: GCF_036541265.1. Classification (NCBI taxonomy): domain Bacteria; kingdom Bacillati; phylum Bacillota; class Bacilli; order Caryophanales; family Paenibacillaceae; genus Paenibacillus; species Paenibacillus sp. IITD108. The sequence continues at coordinate 21,802 of NZ_JAZHCT010000022.1, forward strand.
AGTTACCTGTGCGCGCAACGGCAAGCTTGCACTTGACTGTGTGGAGGAAGAAACGCCTGAACTGATACTGCTGGACTTGATGATGCCGGAAATGGATGGCTTTCAGTTTGTTGCCGAGCTGCGCAAGCATGACAAGTGGAGGCATATTCCCGTTGTAGTCGTAACAGCTAAAACGATAACAGCAGCAGATTTGTTAATGCTGGGCGGTTCAGTGAGCGGGATTGTAGAAAAGGGCTCTGTAGATTATACTGCGCTGCTTGCAAGAATAAATGATTTAATAGGTTCTGCCGATAATAATAATAGAGACGATTAGGAGAAGGTGAAAGCTTGCCTACAATTTTATTAGTAGAAGACAATGAGATGAACAGGGACATGCTTTCTCGCAGGCTAATTCGTAAAGGCTATACAATCCTGACGGCAGATGATGGACAGCAAGGTGTGGATATGGCTCTCGCGCACGTACCCGATGTAATATTGATGGATTTAAGCCTGCCAATTATGGATGGCTGGGAGGCAACAAGAACGTTAAAGAGCTGTGAGGCTACTAAACATATTCCTGTAATTGTACTAACTGCTCATGCTATGACAGGAGATAAAGAAAAAGCGTTTCAAGCCGGTTGTGATGACTTCGATACGAAGCCTGTTGAATTCAGCAGGCTGCTGGGAAAGATAGTTTCTGCATTAGCATGATAGGCTTATCACGTTTTGACAGTTAAATGGAGTGTGGGAACAAAATGGGCGAATTAAAAAAGTCGAAGCTGCTGATTATCGACGATCAAGAATATAATGTCTCTCTGCTTGAACGAATACTTAGACGAGCAGGCTTTGAGCATATTCATACAACGATGAAAGCAGAAGACATTAAACATTTGCTTCACACCTATCGACCGGATATCGTTCTGCTTGATTTGCATATGCCTGTTATGGATGGCAGGGAGGTGCTCCAATTTATACGTGAACAAGTTGGAGAGGAAAATTACCTGCCTGTACTTATGCTTACCGCAGATATTACGCCTGGTGTAAAGCAGGAAGTGTTGGAGGCTGGCGCTAATGATTTTCTAGTTAAGCCTTATGATCGGACAGAGGTCATTCTTCGGATTAATAATTTGTTGAAAACCCGCCAGCTGCATAAGCTGCTGCAGCAAAACAACAACAAGCTAGAAGAACGCGTCAATCAAAGAACAGAAGAGCTGCAATATGCGAAGTTCGAAATATTGGAGCTGCTTGCAAGAGCGGCGGAGTATCGGGATGATATGACCGGGCAGCACACGCAGCGGGTAGGCTGGCTATCCGGAAAAATTGCAGAGCAGCTAGGTATGCCGGAGCAGCAAATCGAGATGATCCGAGCAGCGGCGCCGCTTCATGACATTGGCAAAATAGGCATTCCGGATGCCGTGCTGCTAAAGCCGGGCCGCTTCGAGCCAAGCGAATTTGAGCTTATGAAAACTCATACGACGATTGGCTATCGTATATTGGAAGGCACTTCATTTAGCATTTTGCAGCTGGCAGGCATTATTGCGATGTATCATCATGAGAAATGGGACGGATCTGGATACCCGATTGGCTTAAAGGGGGAAGAGATTCCTTTGCCTGCGCGAATAGTCGCATTAGCGGATTTTTATGATGCGCTTACGCATGAGCGTCCTTACAAGCGTGCATGGACGCCGGAAGAGACGATTCGCGAGGTTGAGAACCAGCGCGGCAAACATTTTGACCCTGTCGTAGCGGATGCGTTTATACGTTTATACAAGGATGGGATACTTACATCATTTACTTTGGACGGTGTTCATGTAGGGTAGAAATAGGAATAACGGAGAGCGACCAAATTTTGGTCGCTCTTTTTATTGAAACTATTATGAAATTAGGCTAGTGTAAAATTGCTCATCGTATAGCTTTTATACCCGCCGGTTAAATTTTTAACTATAAAACCATGTTGAGCAAGTATGCGTAATGCAGTATAGCCGCGCAAACCGACCTGGCAGTACACCCAGATTTCTTTATCGCGGTCCAGCTCATCCAGCCTGCTGCGAAGCTCGTCAACTGGAATAGAGATCGAGCCTGGAATATGCCCGTCATTATGTTCTTTCGGGGTACGCACATCAACCAGCATTGTATTGTCCAGATCTCTGTCTGCCAAATCCCGCGGAAGAAAAACAACTGCTCGTTCGTCAACAATATTTTGAGCAATGTATCCTGCCATATTAACCGGGTCTTTTGCGGAGGAGTACGGCGGAGCATAGCAAAGCTCAAGCTCTGTCAAATCTTCCACGGTGCCTTGCATGCGAATAACGGTTGCGATCACATCTATTCTTTTATCGACGCCATCCTTGCCAAAGGCTTGCGCGCCTAGTATTTTGCCTTCATAGTCAAAAATAAGCTTCATCGCTATTGGCGATGCGCCAGGATAATAGGTAGCATGCGAAGCGGGATGAAGATGTACGACGTGATACGGTTGATTCAGCTGCTGCAGCATACGTTCGTTCATGCCAGTGGCGGCTCCGGTCAGCTTGAAAATTTTAATGATAGATGAGCCTTGCGTTCCTTTATAAGCGCTCTTCAGACCTGCTATATTGTCCGCTGCGATTCGGCCTTGCTTATTGGCCGGTCCGGCAAGCGGAATAGCCGTTTGCTGGTTGCTTACAAAATGTGTTACCTCTACAGCATCGCCGACCGCGTATACGCCAGCAAGATTAGTTTCCATATATTCATTGACTAGAATATGCCCTTTGGCTCCCAAATTTACATTGGATTGCTGCAGAAATGCTGTGTCTGGTTTAACGCCAATGGCAAGTATGACCAGATCAGCCAGTAAGGTGCTGCCACTTTGCAGCTGCACGGTGATTTGCTCTGTTTGATGCTGTTCATTTTTTGTGAAGGATGCAACACCGTCGCCAAGCACCAGCTCGACGCCATGCTTTTTCAGCTCCTGCTCGGCATGGGCGATCATATCCGTGTCGTAAGGGGCTAAAATATGAGGCGCTGCTTCGATAACGGTAACCCCTATCCCGCGTTCACGCAAGTTTTCCGCCATTTCAATGCCGATAAAGCCGCCGCCGACAACGATGGCCTGCTTGATTGGCTTCTCATCTACAAGCTGCTTGATGCGATCCGTATCGGCAATGTTGCGCAGGCTCGTAATGCCAGGCAGCTCAATGCCAGGAATAGGAGGAACAAGCGGCTTGGCGCCTGGAGACAGCACCAAATAATCAAAGCTTTCCTCATAAGTGCCGCGATCCTTGCTGCGAATCGTGGCTGTTTTGTTATCGCCGTCAATGGCGATGACCTCGCTGAAAATTCGTACATCAATGTTGAAGCGCTTTTTCATGGCTTCCGGTGTTTGGATTAGCAGCTTAGAACGCTCTTGAATCGTTTCGCCAATATAATAAGGCAGTCCGCAGTTAGCAAATGAAATATGCTCATCGCGCTCAAGCATAATGATTTTGGCTTGCTCGTCCAGTCTGCGCAGTCTTGCAGCAGCGGATGCTCCGCCAGCTACTCCGCCAACGATTAATACTTTTTTGCTCATATAAAACCCTCCAGTTATAAAATTTATTCGTGCGAAAATAAAATAGGAATAAGCTGCTTTACTTTTTCATTATGAATGACATAAAAAACTTCTAGGCCGTTGCGCTTCGCGGTAACGATATTTGCTGAACGCAGCTTTTGCAAATGGGTAGACAATGTGGACTGAGGAAGCCCCATGCAATTTTGCAAGTAGGTTACGTTGCAAGGTTCCTCATCCAATAGCCGTTTAATAATACAAAGCCGCGCAGGATGACTGATTGTGCGCAGCAGCTCAGCGGCTTCTTCAAGCATTTGCTGCTCTTTATCCATAATGTAGCTCCTGTCTATAAATCGTTATATCTAGATAATACGATATTGAAACGGCAAGTGCAATGACGAAAGTGTGAATAACCTGACGCTGGGGAGAGTTGACATCGAAGTTGCATTTCGCTATTCTTATACCTATACGGGTATATCTAATTTCCTATTGTCTGCTGCTGTCTAATTAGGATGCAAGAAGCTGTCCGCATGAACGGCCTGTAAGTTGATCATATTATTAAATATGAAGAACATATGGATGGACATCCATATATCGGGTATAGGAGGTGTGGGGGGATGTGGAAGCATTTTATTCGCAAATCTGAAGCTAGTAAAGGGAAGGAAGCGATTAAGCATCCCCACGTCATAGGCAATGATCAGCTGTATAAGCAGTTAAGCACAGGTATGACGTGCAAGCTGATCGATGTACGAGAGCCGGCGGAATTTGCATTTGGCCATATCCCTGAAGCTATTTCTATACCGCTCGGACAGTTGGCAGAACGAATGAAGGAGCTTGATCCGCAGGACAGATATATTGTTATTTGCCAATCGGGTAATCGCAGCGATACGGCGTGCATGCTGCTTGCAGAGCAAGGATTTACCCATATTATTAATGCTTATGAAGGCATGAACAATTGGAGCTATCCTCAGGATCGCTCCGTTTAACAACAAGGGGAGGAATGAATGATGAAAAGCGATAAATTATTAGATGCTACAGGACTTGCGTGTCCTATGCCGATAGTAAGGACGAAAAAAATGATGGCTGAAATGGATGCCGGACAAATTCTCGAAGTTCATGCAACAGATAAAGGGTCACAAGGCGATATTGCTGCTTGGTCTAAAAGTACTGGCAATGAGTTATTGGAATCTGCGGAGGATAACGGTCTGTTTAAGTTTTGGATTAAAAAAAGTTAAAAAACAAGCAACTGACAATCCACTACTGGAGTTATGTTTGGGTATGGGTTGTGATCTTTCTAAGGGTTGCCACAAACGCTATTCCTGCAAAAATGGCAGCTTGAATTTTCTAACGGTTGCTATTGCGCTTAATTTCTCCAAAAGCACTGATTTTGCTCGATAAATAGTACAATAGCACTCGTGGCAACCGTTAAATGCTGAAATTAGCTAAAATAATCGAAATAGCAGCGATGGCAACCGTTAGAGCAATTTTGCCAGTTGATTATAGGGTACGTTACGAAATGTAATTTTCTAAAATATAGAACAAGCACAAGGATTCACCTTATACTTGTTCCTATAATTCATCAGTAAATGTGCCTTTCCAGTGAACGGCTAAGCCGTTTATTCTTGAAATATTAGAAATTATAAGTTTTCTGCTTATACCTGTTCTAATATTTCTCCGGAATGAAACTTATGATCGCAATAAGGACGGCGACAGCCGTTTCACCTTGATACCGTAAATAGGTTGCTTCTTGTAAAACATCAGCTTTTGGCAAGAGCATTCAGAGTATGTTGAAATAGAGCCTTTATCTCAATAGCTTGAATATGCTTTAAAAGCTCTTCCAGGATGGCATCGTTTGAACGCAGGCACGTCTGGACAAGGTCTGTAAATTGCATGCTGTTCCAAGCATTATTAAGCTTGAAAGATTCCAATATGTGAGCGCTGGCCGAGTCCGCCAGCTTGCTGTGCCAATTTTGCTGCAGCCATTGTGCAACGATCGCTTTGATCTGCTTCATAACGGGATGATTGCCAGCTTGTCTAAACCAATAATTGGCATTCCAATAATCGCCTTCCATCCGATGCATGATGCCATGCCAATAAGCGCCAGTTGGATCATGCTCGATTTGCTGTGCGTAGAAATGTGAAAGCGCCAAGCTGTCATTACGCAGATGAAGGGCGGCAATAAGAGTGATCATAGGCGTGCTAGTCGCTTCTTGCTTCAAAGATTCGATTTTTGTCTCTAGCTGTTCATCCCATGAATACAACGGAGACAGCGGCTGGAGCGTTGTTCTTTGTTCAAGCTGCTCCATAATGATAACGATAGCTGGATTCATTGCGATACTCCTCTCAACATCATGTTAATTAGAGCAAGTGTATCATAATTTCCCGCTAAATAGCGCTATTGAGCTGTATAGCCCCCATCCAGCACGACTGCTTGACCTGTTACACCTTTGGTGCGCTCGTTGGCCAAAAAAAGTGCATAATCCGCTATCTCATCCATATCCAACAAGCGCTTTTGCGGAACAAGCGGGTAGATGACCTCCTCCAGTACGCTTTTGAGCGGTACGTTACGTGTTTTAGCTAAATCCTCAAGCTGTCCGCGTACTAAAGGCGTATCAACATATCCCGGACACAATGCATTTATGGTAATGCCAGTCGGCTGTTTCTAGAGCAGCAGCTTTTGTTAAGCCGATGATACCGTGCTTAGCGCTGTTATAAGCGGATTTGCCAGCGAAGCCGACAAGCCCGTTGATCGATGACATATTTATAATTCTGCCAAAGCCTTGCCGTTTCATAATAGGGATCGCATGCTTGATAGCTATAAAAGGAGCAGTAAGCATCAGTTTAATCATAAGCTCAAACTTATTGGTGGGAAAATTTTCAAGCGGTGCAACATGCTGAATGCCTGCATTGTTGATTAGAACGTCCAGTCTTCCGAACCGGGCAACCGTTTGGTCAATTAAATTTATAATATCCTGTTCTATTGTCATATCAGCCTGAACAGAAGCAGCTTGATAGCCAAGCTCATCAAGCTGCTTTCTGGCGGTCTGCAAGGCAGAATCGTTTAGATCGGACAGCATGACTACCCCGCCTTCTCGAGCGAATCGCTCAGCAAGCTGAAGACCAATTCCTGAAGCAGCGCCTGTAACGATAATGACACGCTTATTGAACATTGCTATTTCCTCCTTCAGCAGTGAAGCCAGTCTGTCATCAAAGCAGATGCAAATTAAAATGCATTCATCCTAATATCCTCGGATAAAAGCAGCGGCGGTTCTGTTATCGCTTTAATATCTTCGACCGAGCAGCCCCGTGCAACCTCGACGAGCAATAGACCCTTGTCGGTAATATCGATAACGGCTCGATCCGTTATAATACGATGCACCACTTGCTTGCCGGTGAGAGGGAGCTTGCAATCATGCAGTATTTTCGGTTCATTGGCTTTATTGACATGGTCCATAATAACAACGACACGTTTGGCGCCGTGCACTAAGTCCATCGCGCCACCCATACCCTTTACCATCTTGCCAGGGATCATCCAGTTAGTCAAATCACCTTTGCTCGAAACTTCCATGCCGCCAAGAATAGCCAGATCTATATGGCCGCCTCGAATCATGGCGAAGGATTCTGAGCTGTTAAAATAAGAAGCGCCCAGAGCAGCTGTGACCGTTTCCTTGCCGGCATTAATCAGGTCAGCGTCAACTTTATCGGCTTCAGGATAAGGCCCTATGCCTAGCAAGCCATTTTCAGAATGTAAAATTATTTGTTTGTCAGCTGATATAAAGTTGGCTACTAGTGTCGGAATGCCAATGCCAAGATTGACATACATGCCGTTTTCTATTTCTTTTTCGGCTCGAAGGGCTATACGTTCTCTTATAGAGAGTTGTGTATTCATAAAGGGAGGCTCCTTTCCGCTAGGCTTTCATCGTTAACCGTTCGATGCGCTTCTCTTGCTTGCCGACAATAATCGCCTGTATATAAATGCCGGGCGTATGAATCAGCTCAGGATCAATTTGCCCCGTTTCTACTAGGCATTCTGTCTCGACAATCGTAGTCGTTGCAGCAGCAGCCATAATAGGGTTGAAGTTGCGGGCTGTTTTATTATATACAGCATTGCCCATACGGTCGCATTTGGCCGCTCTGATTAAGCTGTAATCCGCTTTAAGGGCATACTCAAGCACGTATTCCTTATTGCCGAACATTTTTGTTTCCCGACCATCTGCCAATGAAGTGCCGACCCCTGCTGGCGTGTAAAATGCAGGAATGCCAGCGCCGCCAGCCCGTATCCGCTCTGCCAGCGTGCCTTGGGGCACAAGCTCGGCCTCTATTTCTCCACTGAGCACCTGGCGCTCGAACTCTTTGTTCTCGCCGACATAGGAGGCTATTATTTTTTTTATCTGTTTATTTTGCAGCAGCAGGCCCAGTCCCCAATCATCGACTCCGCAGTTATTCGATATAATTGTTAAATTTTTTGTTCCTTTATTAGCCAAAGCTTTAATAAGCTGCTCAGGTATGCCGACGAGCCCAAAGCCGCCAACCATAATTGTTGCCCCGTCATGAATGTTTTTAACGGCATCTGGGAAGGAGGTTAGTATTTGCTTCATCCAAGGCCAGCACCTTTCTAATGAAATGAATTTTCTATAATCATCGCCACACCTTGACCGCCGCCTATGCACAGAGAGGCTAGCCCATATCGAGCTTTTCTGCGCCGTAATTCATACAGCAAGGTAACCAGCACTCGCGCTCCGCTGGCGCCAATAGGATGGCCCAATGCAATGGCCCCGCCGTTTACATTAAACCGGGACGGATCGATGTCAAAATGTATGGAATAGGCTAGTGCTTGCGCTGCGAAGGCTTCATTTACTTCAAATAAATCTATGTCCGTCAGTTGAAGCCCTGCCCGCTTTAGGACACGCTCGGTTGCAGGTATTGGACCTAGACCCATATAAGCTGGGTCAACTCCTGCGGCAGCATGCGCTCGAATGCTGGCAAGCGGCTTCAAGTCTAACGCGCGTGCCTTAGCCTCTGTCATAAGAAGCAGCGCAGCAGCACCATCATTGATGCCTGATGAGTTGCCAGCAGTGACGATTCCAGCAGGCTTAAAGGCAGGCCGCAGCTTTCCTAGCGCGTCTAGATTTGTATCTGGGCGCGGGTATTCATCTTCGGCAACCGTTATTGCGCTGCCTTTTTTTTGCGGCAGGCTAATCCTGACAATTTCATCCTTGAAATTACCGGCAAGCACAGCTTCTTTCGTTTTAAGCTGGCTGTTGTATGCGAATTGATCTAGCTGCTCACGCGAGAAGTTGAATTGCTCGCACAGATTTTCTGCCGTTATCCCCATCGCATAATCATTTGCCGCGCAGCGGAGGCCATCATGCATCATGCTGTCGATCACGTTTTGATTGCCCATTCGATAACCAGCGCGTGCTGCAGGCAGCAAATAAGGGGCGAGGCTCATATTTTCCATGCCGCCTGCTGCTATAATGTCGCTATTTCCGCATGAAATAGCATTAGCGGCTATACTGACTGCGCTGAGACCTGAACCGCAAACATGGTTGATCGTTAGTGCGCGGCTGGCTGCAGGTATACCTGCAGCCAGCGCCGCTTGCCTGGCAGGATTTTGCCCTAGTCCAGCCTGAAGCACATTGCCCATTATGACATCGTCTATCGCAGTTAATTCAATGCCCGAACGGTCGATCGCTGCTTGAATAGCTGCTTGGCCAAGCTCTATAGCAGATTTATCTTTAAATATCCCGCCAAAGCTGCCAATAGCTGTTCTTGCTGCGCTTACAATGACGACAGAATCAGATGTCATTGTCATTCTCCTCCTTATGCTTCATATAGGCGAGCAGCTGCTGCAGCTCTTTCATCATCTGTCTGTTTGCATGCTCCTGCTGGCTGTACGTATAATAGCCTCCGCCTGACTTGACGCCAAGCTCGCCGCGTGCGATATGGTTTATCATGCTTGCAGGGGGCTCTGTACCGTTGTTAAGCGCTGGAAAGAGATGGCCGGTCACCTTCGACCAAATATCCAATCCTCCCAGATCTGCGATTTGAAAAGGGCCTCTAAGCGCCCAGCGCAATCCAAGCCCATTCCTAACGACAGAATCAATCTCCTCTGCACCGGCGATGCCGTTTTCGAGCAGAAAGTCGGCCTCGCGCAGCAGCGCTGCCTGCAGACGGTTGGCTATAAAGCCTGGAATATCCTTGCTTAGCACAACAGGAGCCTTGCCCATCTGGCGGAGCAGCTCTGCAAGCACCTCCAAAATCCCAGGACGAGTGTTAGCCAAGCCTACAAGCTCAACCAATGGAATAAGATGCGCAGGATTAAAAAAGTGAGCGATTACGATACGATCCGCATAGGGCAATCCATCAGCCAATTGCTGCAGTGAAAAGGTAGAGGTGTTGGAGGCGACGATCGCTTCTTGCTTCAGCAGGGTAGTTAATTGCCTGTAGAGCGGCTGTTTGATTTCCATAGTCTCGGGCGCGCATTCTATGACAAGGTCGGCATTTGAAACCGCTTCCTCAAGTTCGGATACTAAATGAATCGAAAGCGCTTCTTGCGAAATCTTTTCCCTTGCAGCCTGAAGGCTGAACGGCTCATACAGCGCAACACTATAATGATGCTCGGCAAATAATTTGGCTATTGAAAATCCCATCGTTCCGGCTCCAAGAACAGCAATATGTGTCATCATTTTTGGTCTCCTTATGAGATGTAATTGAAGAGAGCTAAAGCTTTTTCTTTTTATTTTACATGAGATGGTAATATAGGGATAATACATATATAGAATACGATTTATTACTAATATCTATAAATGATAAACGCTTGAAGCGAGGTGCGGAAATGGATATTCGGCAATTACAATATTTTCTGGAGGTAGCCAAGCATAAGAGCTTTTCCAATGCGAGTAAATCTATTCATATATCACAGCCAACTCTAAGCAAAATGATTAAAGGTCTCGAGGAAGAGCTCGGCGTTGTGCTGTTCAATCGATCAACACGCGCAGTTGAGCTGACCGAGGCAGGGCAGGTTGTTCAGCTTCATGCCCAGGCTGTCTCACAGGCTATGGAAAATTTGCAGTCCGCTGTCGCAGATCTATCGGAGCTAAGAGCAGGGAGCTTCAGTTTGGGGCTGCCGCCTGTAATAGGAGCAAGCTTCTTTCCAAAAGTCATTATGGAGTTTAGGCGCTTGTATCCGCAAGTTACAATTAAGCTGACAGAGGAGGGAGGCAAGCAGATTGAGCAGAGACTATTGGCAGGCGAGCTGGATTTGGGCGTTGTCGTGCTGCCGGTGGATGGGCAATTATTCGAAACTGTGCCGATCGTCAATAGGCATTTGAAGCTTGTCGTACCCTTGGATCATCAGCTGGCGCATAAGAGAAAGGCTGTGCTTGCTGATTTGAAGGATGAGCCCTTTATATTATTCCGACAGGAATTCAGCCTGCATGAGCGAGTCAAAGAGGCGTGTATCGCGCAGGGCTTTACGCCGAATATTGCTTTTGAAAGCAGTCAGTGGGATTTCATCTATGAGCTTGTATGCGCGGGGCAGGGCGTATCTTTTCTCCCGGAAACGATTTGTGCGAGGATGGATAAGCGCAAGGTGGCCGTTATTCATGATGTTGAGCCGCCGATTAATTGGAATCTCGGTGTAATATGGAAGAAGGACAGTTACCTGTCCCATGCTGCCAAAGAGTGGATTCAATATGCGAAGAAAGTATTTTAAAATATAGCAAAGTATAAGTTTTCACCTTATATTTGTTCCTATATTTCATCGGTAAACGCGTCTTTCCAAAGGACGGCGAAACCGTTTATCCTTGCGATGAATAGAACTAATCGTCTTCTATTATATAACCGGCATTAGGCGTGTAAGGGATAAAGCCAGCCATGCTTCGCAAGCGATATTGCATTGCCTGGTTGCTGCCGACGAGCAGGCTGTTGCGTATATCTCTTTCGCTCTCGGATGGCAGAGTGAAAGCATAGACATAAGGAAATACTTGCTGCAGGGTGCTATAAATTGCGCTTGTCTGTATATCCTGCTTGCCTCTGCCAATTGCGTTGCAAAGAATGGCTCCATTTGGCTTTAAGTGTGATCGAACGATTGAAAAAAAGGTCCGCGTGCATAGATGCTTGGGAATGCCATCGCTTGTAAAGGCGTCAATAATCATATATTGATATACGTTCGTATCCTTCTCCAGCACATCCCGTCCGTCACCAATTCGTACAGCAGCCCCGTTATAGTCAAAATATTGCTTGCTTATTTGCGCAATTTGCTCGTTAATTTCCACACTGACACAATGCTTGTCTGAAAAATAACCAGCGAGCGTGCCAATGCCGTGACCGATTATAAAAATATCATCCAGCAAGCCCGAGGCGTTGTATTCCATCAGGTGAATGAGGGCACGCGGATATTCAAATACTATACGTTCTGGATGATGACAATCTATAGCTCCTTGAACGGCTTCATCTGCAAATTGCAGCACGCGAAAGCGTCCTTTTTCACCAAATAAAGTATCGGTTTCATAAACTTGTATTTTGTCCGAATCCTCGCCATATGTAGTTAGTACATTCATTCTTATTACATGGCTCCTAAAATAATGCCCGACAGCAAATAAGTAGTAAAGCAAGCAGATAAGTGCCGCCGTGTGCAGTTAATGCCGTAAGCACGTAAGTTATTGGACCGCCGCTCGACATCTCTTCTTTATTCAGACCGATTTGCTTCACCCAAGCGTTGCCGAACAAAACAGGCGAGTACCACAAGAAGCCGAGAACCATCGTTACGGCAGTTGCAATCAGAACAGCGAGATAATTAATTTCGCCAAATTGAAGCATGATTAAATCCTCCTAAATAAAGATAAAATTGAACACCTGCAAGCAGTGTAAAGGATATTTGTATAGCTGTATAGTGTTTTTATAAAGTATGATAAAGTAAGCTTAATATAAATAATAATATTGGTAACTAAGTACATAAATATTTGTAAGGCGATTGCAAAAGGCAGCGGGAGGGACAAGCTGTTGGCAGACAAAACATTTTCGATTTTAAGCGGTATTGGAACGTATAATGAAGACTGGGAAGACCCCGGCTTTCATCAAAATGCTTCACTCGAAATCGAGATCGTGCTCGAAGGCAGAGGCATATTTGAATGGGTCGACCGCAGAGTATCCATCGAAGCAGGGCATGTGATCATTATTCCCCCAGGTATTCCGCACCGCTTTGAAGCAACTGCTAAAATAAGGTTTGGCGTTATTCATTTGCAGCATATGACGCCTGCTTTAACGAGCGTAGCGGACAGGCTGGCACAGGATTATAAGTATCCGCGCATATATGCCTTGTCCCGTTTTGATCAGACTCGTTTTGAGAAGCTATACAGGGAGTGGATTCATGTTCTTTCTTCGCCGCTGAAGGAGAAGGAGCGAACGCATGAGGTGTGGGCCGAGCTGCTGCTGCTATATTTATTTGAGCATTCACAGTCTGACCTGCAGGCAATGACCATTACTAAGGCGGCTGATTACCTGCGTGAAAATTTACATGAGCAAATTAAAGTTGCCGATTTGGCCAAGCTGACTGGCATGACTGTAGTAGGATTTCGCCGAACGTTCGAGAAATTTTATAAGCTGAGCCCCAAGCAGTATCAGCAGCAATGCCGTATGCAGGAAGCGAAGTGGCTGCTCAGCGCATCGGATAAAGATATGAACGAGATTGCGGAGCAAATCGGCTTCAGCAGGCTGCACTCTTTTTCGCAGTGGTTTAAGAGCGCCGAAGGCATCTCGCCTTCACAGTGGAGAAAGCAGCGCTGGCGGATGCATGAATAGATCAGATAGCGTACTTAATCTTCGTTACAATTTCAAAACGGCTATTTTTGATCAAATAGCGCTCCTGATCTTCGTTAGAGTAAAGAGGCTGTCTTTTTGCGTAAATTAAAGCTCCATTTCAATGAATACATAGAGCCAAATATGAACTATCATTTGAAGAGAAATAAGTAAAAGCGTTATTTTGAGGAGGATCTCGACGTGGAAAAAGTAAGAATTGGCTTTATAGGTGTAGGCGGTATGGCTGAGCATCATATGAATACATTGAAGGATCTTGAAACGGCTGAGCTTACAGCTGTATATGATCTTAATGAAGAGCGAGCCAAGCAAATTGGCGAAAAATTCGGTGCTGAAGTATTTGCAAGCGAGCAGGCGCTAATGGATTCGGGCAAAGTGGATGCACTTTACGTCTGCACGCCTCCATTTACGAGAGGCAGCACTGAAATTGCGGCAGCGCAAAGAGGCATCCACCTTTTATCAGAAAAGCCGATCGGGCTTGATATGGACACGGTTAACCGTATCAGCAAGGCGATTGATGAAGCTGGCATTATTAACAGCTCTGGCTATTGCTTGCGCTATCTTGAAAGCGTGCAAAAGGCCAAGGCTTATTTGGCAGGTAAAAGAATCAATATGGTTATCGGCTATCGCATCGGCGGTCTTCCGCCTACAAAATGGTTTGCGCAGCAGGACAAATCCGGCGGTCAAAATGTCGAGCAATCGACTCATCAAATCGATTTGATCCGTTATTTGCTCGGAGAATTCGATCAGGTGCAATCGTTTTACGCGCAGCGCAGCATTCGCGATATTGACGCGGATGCCACTATTGACGATGTAGGTGCAGTAGCCTTTACTTTGCAAAACGGTGCAGTAGGCTCATTTATCAATACTTGTGTATCCAACTATAAAAATCATGGGGAAATTGAAGTTTACGGCTCGGATTTTTACTTGGAGCTGAACATTCATTCCTTAACGATTCGCGATAAAAATCAGAACATTACAGATACATGCAGCACAGACTTCTACGTTGCTCAAAATCATGCTTTTGTAGAAGCAGTACGTACCGGCAAGCAGGAGCTTGTCCTTGGCAGCTATGCGGAAGCGGCTGCTACACTTGCATTGACGCTAGCCTTCAATGAATCTGCTGAGCGCAACAGCGGTGCAGCCTTGAAATAATAATATATATTTAGGCGGTGAATGTAACAATGTTGAAGGGTGTAAACCAGTGGTGCTTTCCGGAAGGAACAGATTTGAAAACCGTATTTGAAGTTTCTCAAAAAGCAGGCTTTGATGCAGTTGAGTTAAATGTGTATGATGCTGGTGCGCCAGCGGGGTTCACAATGGATACAACACCGCCAGAGGCGGATGCTATCGCCAAGCAGGCTGCCGATCAGGGGCTTAAGCTGCGCAGCATTTCTACGGGACTGCTGTGGGGAGCACCGCTATCCTCACCGGATGCCAGTGTTCGCGAACGAGGCCGTGCCATCGTACAGAAGCAGCTCGAAATTGCTGAGCGGATCGGCGCAGATACGGTACTTGTCGTGCCTGGAACGGTTAATAGCGATTCTTCCTATGATGACTGCTACGAGTACAGCAAGCGCGAGCTGGAGCTGCTTATCCCGGAAGCGGAGCGGCGCGGCGTTAAGATTGGAGTAGAAAACGTATGGAATAAGTTTCTTCTCTCGCCGCTAGAAATGAAGCGCTACGTAGATGAGTTGAATTCACCGAATCTTGGCGTGTACTTCGATGTGGGCAATATTTTGCTGTATGGCTTTCCGGAACAATGGATTCGAATTCTCGGCAGCCGAATTGCTAAAATCCATGTGAAGGATTTCAAAACCTCTGTAGGCAATGGCGGCGGCTTTGTGCCTCTAATGGCAGGCGATGTGAACTGGCGGAAGGTTGTCGAGGCTTTGAAGGAAATCGGGTATACAGATACGCTTACTGCCGAAATCGGCATCTATCAATCCAGTTCTTATCAGGCTGTATATGATACAGCAAATCAGCTGAATGCGATCATTTCAGGTAACTAGAAATATTTTTACTCTGTTAGAAAAATAGATGGATTAGAAAAGGGTCATCCTATCGTCATTATAAATGACTGATTGGGATGACCCTTTTGGTGAGCCTATGCAGAGACGGTTTTTGCGATGGAGCCGGATTGCTGTGAGGTACGCTGAATATAGCGCAGTCTGATTAAAAAACCGATTGCCGCGCAGGATAAACCGGCAATAATACCGAGCCAAAAGCCGTAAGGACCGAGCTCTGTGCGCGCCGCAAGGAAATAGCCAAACGGAATGCCGATAATCCAATAAGAGACGAGCGCAATTATAAATGGCAAAGTGACATCTTTATATCCTCTAAGTGCCCCTTGCAGGGAGGCTTGTGCTGAGTCAGACAGTTGAAAAAAGATAACGAAGATTAAAAATTGCTGTGCCAGCAAGGCGACTTCCGATGAGTCAGTAAACCAGTAGGAAACGATATCGCGATTAAAAAATAATATAATTGCTAATGTTCCAATGACGCCAACTGCGGAGAATACACCGATCTTGCTGTAGGCTTTTGCATGTGACAGGCGCCTTGCTCCAACCTCAAAGCCGACGAGAATGGTAAGCGCCATTGAGATGCTTAACGGAATCATAAACATCATGCCTGACCAGCTTGCAGCCGCCTGATGCGCAGCAATGGTCGTTGTATCAAACATAGAGCCCATGAACAAAGCGACCAGAGAAAAGATGCTGGCTTCAAAAAATACAGACAGGCCAATTGGGATGCCGATAGCTAGCTGCGACTTCCAGGCGCGCAAGGAAATTTTGGGCCAGGAAAGAAGCAGCTTGTGCACCTTCATTTTTTCTACAAGAAAAGTCAATAATATACTCATGGCAAGTATAAACCAATAGGTGGCAGCTGTCGCGTAGCCTGCGCCTGCGCCGCCCAGCTCGGGAAAGCCGTATTTTCCATAAATCAAAAAATAATTAAGCACGATATTAAAAGGAACGGCAATTAGAATAATAAACATCGTAATCCATGTATGTCCTTGCGAGTCAAAAAAATTGCGAATAACGCAGGATAAAAATAACGGAATAATGCCAAAAGACAGACCAATTAAATATTGCTTGGCGATATAATGCACGTTCGTTTCCAGCTTCATAAGCATCAGCACAGGATCGACTAGAAAGATACCCGCTGCAATGACGCCAATACTAATAAAAAAAGCTAAATACAGCGCTTGTGTAACGGAAGGAGCGATTTGCTCCTGCTTTTTGGCGCCTACCAGCTGGGAAATAATCGGCGTAATGGCAAGCAAAACACCATTGATCGCGACAAAAACCGGCATCCACAGGTTTGAACCGATCGCAACTCCCGCAAGATCATCGGTACCGTATTTGCCGGACATAATCGTATCGAATAATCCCATCGCATTGTAGCCTACCTGCGTAATGAGAATTGGCCACATGATGAGCAGGAAAAGCTTTATTTTGTCTTTCGTTGATTGAGCGTGATACAACCTGTTTCCCTCCATCCATAAAGCTACATTATACACTACAAAAGCGCCTGCTGCTGATTTTTTAGTTATAAATTGTTATAATTTAATGCATATACAACAGCTGCTCATTCTACCAGGATTGGAGAGATTGAAAAATGACATTCAAACGAGTGTGCTTAATTGTTCTTGATAGTGTAGGGATAGGTGAACAACCGGATGCTGAGCTTTTTGGTGATGCAGGCGCTCATACGCTGGGCCATATAGCTGAAGCAGTACCGGGTTTTTCATTGCCTCATATGGAGAAGCTCGGACTAGGACGGATAGCTCCGATAAAGGGAATACATAAAGTAGACAATCCGCAAGCTTATTACGGTAAAATGCAAGAGGTTTCCTCTGGCAAGGATACAATGACAGGCCATTGGGAGATTATGGGGCTGAAAATTACAGAGCCCTTCAACGTATTTCCCGAAGGATTTCCGAGCGAGCTGATTGATCGCTTTGAAGCGGCGACAGGCCGCAAGGTGCTGTGCAATAAGCCAGCCTCCGGCACGGAGGTAATTGCGGAATATGGCGAGGAGCAAATGAAAACAGGTTCGTGGATCGTGTATACCTCATCGGATAGCGTGCTGCAAATTGCAGCCCATGAGGATATTATCCCGCTTGATGAATTGTACAAGGCGTGTGAAATTGCCCGTGAAATAACGTTGGAGGAGCCTTACCGTGTAGGCAGGGTCATTGCCCGCCCCTATAAGGGAACGCCAGGCCAGTTCGAGAGAACGCCGAATCGTCACGACTATGCGCTCAAGCCGCCTGCGCCAACGATGATGAACAAGCTGAAGGATGCTGGTTATGATGTCATTGCTGTGGGCAAAATCAATGATATTTTTGACGGGGAAGGCGTAACAAAGACAACCTCTACCAAAAGCAATATGGACGGAATTGAAAAAACGATCGAATTTCTTTCACAGCCTTTCAACGGCTTGTTATTTACCAATCTGGTAGACTTTGATTCGTTATACGGCCATCGCCGCGATCCGGCAGGCTATGCCAAGGCGTTAGAGCAATTTGATGAGCAGCTGCCGCGCATATTGAAGCAAATAGGCGAGGAAGACTTGCTAATTATAACAGCTGACCATGGCAATGACCCGACCTTCAAGGGTACAGACCATACGCGTGAATATGTGCCGCTAATAGCGTACAGCCCATCTTTGCAAGCGCCAGATTCTCTGGGCGTGCGAGCAACTTTTTCTGATTTAGCGGCGCTGCTGGCGCATAATTTCAATGTTGCTTCCACCGGCAACGGCGAATCCTTTCTTGATGCGCTCAAATAATTCTCAGCTTATTCGTGCTAATACAAGTGAAGGCTAGTATTCCAAGATACTGGGAAGGATGAGTGATATGAGAGCTTATGATATTATTGCCAAAAAACGCGATGGCGGAAAGCTGAGCAAGGAAGAAATTCACTTTTTTGTCGATGGCTATACAAAGGGAGCCATTCCTGATTACCAGGCGTCTGCGCTGAATATGGCGATTTATTTTCAAGGCCTGGACACAGAGGAAACAGCTGAATTGACGATGGCTATGGTGCAATCTGGCGATCAATTTGATTTAAGCGGCATTAAGGGAACGAAGGTGGATAAGCATAGTACAGGCGGAGTTGGAGATACGACGACGCTTGTGCTCGGCCCATGGGTAGCGGCGGCCGGAGCGCCGATGGCAAAAATGTCCGGCAGAGGGCTTGGACATACAGGAGGCACACTGGATAAGCTGGAGGCGATTCCCGGTTTCAATATTGAAATGAATGCGGAGCAGTTTATCGAAGCGGTTAATAAAATCGGCGTGGCTGTTGTTGGCCAGACGGGAAATCTCGTACCGGCTGACAAGAAGCTGTATGCGCTGCGTGATGTTACCGCAACAGTTGAGAGCATTCCTTTGATCGCGGGCAGCATTATGAGCAAAAAAATAGCGGCAGGCGCTGATGCTATCGTGCTTGACGTCAAAGTAGGCAGCGGCGCATTTATGAAAACGATTGAGGATGCGTTTGAATTGGCGCATACCCTCGTTTCTATAGGCGAGCAGGTCGGACGCAAGACGGTAGCTGTCATTACGAGCATGGATCAGCCGCTTGGCTATGCTGTTGGCAATACGCTTGAGGTACAGGAAGCGATCGCGACGCTGCAAGGGAAGGGTCCGCAGGATTTACAGGAGCTTTGCATTGTGCTTGGCGGTCAAATGCTGCAGCTTGCTCAGGTTGTTGACAGCGCTGAAGCGGGTGAACGCCGCATGCAGGAGGTGCTTGACAGCGGCGCTGCACTTGCAAAGCTTCGCGAAATGATTGCTTGGCAGCAAGGCGACGCCGCTGTAGTGGAGGATCCAGGCAAGCTTCCTCAGGCAAGCATAACGCGTCAAGTATTAGCGCCAAAGAATGGCTATGTTGGACGCATTGAAGCTGAGCAGGTAGGACTTGCTGCAATGATTATGGGCGCAGGCAGAGCGACCAAGGATGACATTATCGATTATGGTGCAGGCATTATGCTCCGTAAGAAGGTTGGCGACGCCGTCAGCCAGGGAGAATGCATGGCAGAGCTCTATACAAACCGCGAGGACAGCCTGCAGCAAGCAGAGGAAATGGTGCTAGCGGCATACGAATGGACAGAAGAGCAGCCGGCCACATCCAAGCTCGTTTACGGCATCGTTACGTCCGCCGAAGAAAAGCGATTTTAAAATTTACAGCGCACCAGTTATTTGCGATCAGCAGCAAATAACTGGTGCTTTTTTATTAAAATATAGGAAAGTATATGTTTTCATCTTATACCTGTTCCTATATTTCATCGGTAAACGCGCCTGTCCAAAGGACGGCGGAGCCGTTTATCCTTCTTAAACAATCTAAACGGTCACACGTTCCGCTATTGGGCTTAAAACTGTCATTTTTTAAATTTCGCGGTCACACGTTCCGCTATTTGGCTCTAAACGGGACTTTTTCTACGATTCTTTAGCTAATAACGGAACGTCTGTCACTTTACCAGCTCAAAACTGCGATTTTGGATGTAATAACGGAACGACTGACCAGCTAGGGGAGCGATCTATTTGGATTAGGAACGAGCTATTGTAAGGGATGCTGCAATCAAATTTAGGTGGAGGCGTGCATGCTGACGAATCATGAGAGAGTGTCGATTAATTGTGGATAAGGCAACAAGCAAACGAAAGGGATGTTACTACGATCAAGTTTGGGATTCCGACCGCTGTTGTAGTCCCGTTTTTTGATAAAATAACCCCTGTAAAGGATAAAATGGGCCTACAAGGCGGACGCTGCCGCTTCTCCATTCCCAATCTTGCACATCAATATTCTGACATACCTTTGTCCAACGAGTCATACAAATAATAAGGACAGGCTTGGAATTAATAAACAATTGTATTATTTATAATAATTATTAATTAGTAATTGACTTATAAATAATAATTGTTATCATTAAGGTATTGCTAATTTATAATAATTCTAATTGAGGTGATCGTATTGAGTACAGACAAAAAGCATTTGACGACGAGCTGGGGCGCTCCTGTAGGCGACAATCAAAATTCGGTAACAGCAGGCTCAAGAGGCCCGACGTTAATCCAGGATGTGCATCTGCTCGAGAAATTGGCTCATTTTAACAGAGAACGCGTACCGGAACGCGTCGTGCATGCCAAGGGCGCAGGTGCTCACGGCTATTTTGAGGTGACGAATGATTTGTCGGCTTATACGAAAGCGAGCTTCTTATCTGAGGTTGGCAAGAAAACACCTTTATTTATACGCTTTTCCACTGTAGCAGGTGAGCTTGGGTCTGCGGATACGGTTAGAGATCCGCGCGGTTTTGCTGTGAAATTTTATACGGAAGACGGAAATTACGATTTGGTTGGCAATAATACGCCTGTCTTTTTTATTCGCGATGCGATTAAATTTCCAGATTTCATTCATACACAAAAGCGCCACCCGCAAACTCACTTGAAAAATCCGAATGCGGTATGGGATTTCTGGTCGCTATCGCCCGAATCTCTACATCAGGTTACAATATTGATGTCTGACCGCGGAATCCCGGCAACATTCAGACATATGCACGGCTTTGGCAGCCACACGTTCAAGTGGGTTAACGCTCAAGGGGAGGCTGTATGGGTCAAGTACCATTTTAAAACCGAGCAGGGCGTTAAAAATCTGGATGTAGAGCTTGCGGCCAAGCTTGCGGGCGAGAATCCAGATTACCATACGGAGGACTTATTTAACGCTATTGAGAAGGGCGACTTTCCTTCCTGGAAGCTATGCGTACAAATTATGCCCGAGCAAGATGCCAATACGTATCGCTTTGATCCATTTGACGTCACCAAGGTTTGGTCGCAAAAGGATTATCCGCTTATCGAGGTTGGTAGGATGGTGCTGAACCGCAATCCGGAAAATTACTTTGCAGAGGTGGAGCAGGCTACGTTCTCCCCAGGCTCCTTCGTGCCGGGAATTGAAGCTTCTCCGGACAAGATGCTGCAGGGCAGACTGTTTGCCTATTCAGATGCGCACCGCTACCGCGTAGGAGCAAATCATAATAGCTTGCCGATCAATCGCCCTCAAGCAGAGGTCAACAATTATCAGCGTGACGGCGCAATGCGTGCGGACAACAATGGCGGGGGCTCCGTCTACTATGAGCCTAACAGCTACGGCGGTCCGCAGGAGTCTTCGCAGCATAAGACTACGCCATTTGCAGTTACAGGAGAAGCCGCGAGCGTTGCTTATGATCATAATGATCATTATACACAGCCGGGCGATCTGTACCGCTTAATGAGCACTGATGAACAAACACGACTTGTAGAAAATATTGTAGCGGCGATGTCACCGGTTGAGCGCGACGATATCAAGCTTCGCCAAATTGAGCATTGGCGCAAAGCAGATGCTGAATTGGGCCAGCGCATTGCTGATGGCTTGGGATTGTAAAGGAATTATATACTGTCTTGGACAGGCAAAGAATGACCCTTTAGCGAGGGTCATTTTTTGTATTTGTAAGCATGTATAACGCAACTTTGGCAGCGCGATTTAAGCAGGTAACCCTTAATATAGTTGGTCAGACTGGTTACCCGTTCGTGTTGTTGTGGTTGGAGGGACGAAACGAGTGCGCAAAAAAAAGTGGGGGGATTGCATATAAATTCTGCACAATCCTCGCTGTTGAAAAAGTATGCAATGTAGAATGGATAAGTGCTACATCCGTGCTCGCGGTAACTAAGTACATTTTGTGCATCTAGATTCTCATTTTTTGCTGAATAAACGATTCTAGATGTATTTCATGTATCTAGTTTTATTGAGTCCCCCTATATCCTGCGAATTCCGTCAAACTAAAGGCAGTTTTTCCCTTTAGAATCACTAAAAGGCCAAATTTCTTCAAACTAAGTACAGGAAATACAGTTAGCTCAGCGCGCGTGAGTACTTGTTTCGCAAAACAGAGTTTGCCATTGTTGCAAAGTACTTGTTGCGGTTTTTCAACAGCCTGACAATCGCAGGACTTTTGGACAATAGTAATAAAATTGGAAGAATCGATGTGTTTTTTAGCATCATTTTTGGATTTTAGCGATGAAATAGTCAGGCAAGCTTGTCGATTTCGGAGAAGTAAACAATTGTATACGAATGTAATGATTTATCTCTTTGAAACAGGCTGTATTTTTTTTAATGTTACAGTAAGAACAATTTTTCTTTGCAGCGCATGCTGTGAAGAAAGTTAGGAGGCTAAAAAAAGAAAGCGTTTTATTTGAAAATAAGGACATTAATTATCCTTGCCTTACATGTAAACTATTTATGAAGGAGAGATGAAGTAATGAAGACCAAGAAAAGCTGGATTTCTCTAATCGTAGTTGCGGCAATGCTATTGTCCTTCGTTCCGGCTGCCTATGCTGCGGAGGGCGATGAGGAGCAAAGCGGAGTGAAAAACTTGGCCCCTGAAAGCACGTATACATGGTCGAAGGAACCGCTCGCTCAGTATCCAGATGAAGATAAAGCATTGACTGACGGCTTGCGTGGAACCGAGACATTGAATAAAGGCAATTGGGTAGGCCATCAGTATGGCGACTACCGTGAAGTTATTTTTGATTTGGGCGCTTCGAAAGCAGTTGAAAAAGTAACCGCTAACTTTTTGCAGGATTGGCCTGAAGCTTCGAGAGGCGGCAGCAATGTGCTGATTCCGCTAACGGTATCGTTTATGGCTTCGAATGACCAGGAGCAATGGCAGGTACTTTCGCATAACGCACTTACAACGTTGTGGAAGGACAGCAAATATATCGAGGAATTCAAGTGGGATGGTGCACCGGAGCCGCAGCTTTCGGATGACGATATGCCGGAGTTTCTGAATGTGCCTCGCCAAGCTTATACGGAAGGCAAAATAAATGCGCGATATATTAAAGTGATCTTTTCCTTGCATTCAAGAGCGATGAGCATGATCGATGAAATTGAAATTTTCGGTTATGACACAGAGCAAGAGGATGCTGGGGAATTGAGCAGCTTTATCGGCAATGAGTTTCTGCAGCCGGGAAAGTCCACCACAGGCGGAATTCAACATATGGGCCTGTTGTATAACGGATATTATGAGGATACGAATTGGGACTTGACGCCAAACAAAGGCGACTGGAACAAAAAAAGATTAATTCCTAATATTGCTTATGTGGATAAGCAGGGAGAGCCGCAGGACTGGCTGTTTGACGGTGTACTGATTTTGGGTTTGGCTTCATATGCAAACGGAGACGTCCGCGGATTTGCGGCAGCGTCTGAGAAGGCAAATAAAGCTGATTGGCAATGGTATCTGGACAAAACGCTTAAAAAGAACGGTGAAGTAAACAGCGATTTGCATGAGCTTAATGCTGCAACAGCAGAAGTTGCCGGAAAGCTGAATGATCCTGATCACAAAACAAAAGTCGTACTTATGATCCCGGAACCGGGTGCTTATCAAAGCAACTTCGGAGAAGTAAACGGTGAAAACCTTGATTTTAGCATCAGTAAAGTTGGACATAAGAAATCTATTGAAAACCGTGCCAAAGCGATAGAGTGGTATATTGACGAAGCGCTCAGCATGTTTGAAGAAGCCCAGTTCAGCCATTTGGAGTTTTCAGGATTTTATTGGCTGGAGGAGCAAATCGACACAGACAGCACCGGTCCGAAAATGGTAAGTGTTGTAAGTGATTATATTCATAAACAAGCAGGTGACTTGAAGTTTTTCTGGATTCCACATTCTTTGGCCTATAAAAAGTTTATGTGGCAGGATGTAGGAATTGATGCAGTGAACCTGCAGCCAAACTACTTTTTCGAGCAGCTGGATCCATCGCGTCTGCAAGCAGCGGCTGACATGGCGAAGCGCTACGGCATGTCGCTTGAGATTGAGTTCGATGACCGAATGATCAATGATGCTGTATTCCGCAAACGGTATATCGAATATTTGAATATGGGCGTTACCACAGGATTGATGAATGAAGGCTTTAATGCCTATTACCAAGGCAATAACGCTGTCTATGATGCTGCTATAAGCACGGACCCTTCTACTCGTATTTTGTATGATTGGCTGTATAAATATACGAAGGGGCAATACGAGGTGCAGGATGCAGCTCCGCCTGAAGTTGAAGTTCTGCTTAACGGCGAGCCGTTCCAAAGCGGTACGAAAGTATCTGACCAGACGAAGCTGAAATTTACGTGGAAACTTGCGGAGGAAGTTGAAGAAGGATCTGTAAAAGTAACAGCCAAATTCAATGACAAACCGTATACAGAAGGTTCAGAAATTGATTTGACAGATAAGCCTGGCAAGCATGCCTTGGAAATAACAGCTGCCGGAACCGAAGCTAAAATTACTTATTTTGTTGTAGAGGTTGAATACGGCGCGAACCGTTTGATAGACAAAGTAACACAATATGTCAATGAAAATAAGCTTAAGGACATCAAAGCAAGCAGCATTATGAAAAATACGCTTGAGATGATGAAGCGCAATGAAGCGAGCAATGCCACTGAAGCGCTAAATTACTTGAAGCAGTTCAACAGCCAGCTTGACAAGGTGTATCAGGAAAACCATTTAGACAAGGAAGCTTATAAGTTTTTGAAAAATGCAGTGCTGTCACAGCTGGACAATATTGCCGAGAACAAACCGGCAAAAGCCTCCTCTGTAGAAGCGGCACATCTTGGCGCAGATAAAGCGTTTGACGGAGTATCGGCTACAAGATGGGCAAGCGAAACTTCAGACAATCAGTGGCTGCAGGTCGATTTTGGCGAAACTAAAACCTTTGATACAATCCTTGCCAACTGGGAGTTTGCCCGTGCCAGCGAATATCAATTGCTGATCTCAAATAACGGCGTTGATTGGACCCCTATTATAGTGGATGGCACAGATAAATTTAACGCAGATCAATATGTTAATATCTATACTTTTGAGCCTGTGCAAGGCCAATATTTGAAAATGAACGGGATTCATAGAGCGACCGGGTACGGTTTCTCGCTGTATGAATTGGCGGCTTATGATACTTCATTTACGCCTAGCAGCAAGGTGCTGGACGGTATTGAGACAGCTATAGACGCCAAAACAAAGAAAGTGACAATTACGGGCTTGGCGATGAGCAATGAAGCTGAGCATGTTGACATTGCTGTTAAAGACCCGAAAGGTGATATCCAATTTACCGGCAGTACGATTATTAATGATGAAGGCCGATTTGTGCTTGAGTTTACGCTTGTCGGAGAAGTAGAAGGCGTTTATACGGTTGAAATTGAAACGGAAGGTATGACAGAGGCGGAAACCGTAACTTTTGAATACAAGAAATATGTTACTCCTCCTGGCGGCGGAGGCGGGCCGATTATTACGGTACCCGATAAATTCAATGAACAGTCAAACGGTTCGATGAAGGCTGAGCTGGATACTACGATTGGAGCAAACGGCACGGCGGCTGCAGCAATTACGGCTGCAGATTTGAACACGGCTTTGTCTAAAGCGAAAGCGGATGCGAAAGGCAAGAAGCATATTATAGTCGTACTGAAGAAGAACGGCAATGCTGCTTCTTATGCGATTACTATTCCGGCAGCTGCAGCGGCAAATGAGCCGAATGTTATGTATCATGTCGAAACGCCAGCCGGAAATATTGATTTGCCTGGCAATGCTTTGAGGAATACTTCTGACCAGCAGCTTACGATTATCCTTTCAGATATTATAAAAGGAAGCGTTAATGCGGAACAAGCAGCAGCTATTGTGGGCAGCAGACCGGCCGTAGCCGCTCAGCTTCTCGTCAATGGCGAGGCAGTTGAATGGAATAAAGCTGCAAAGCCTGCAATAGTGACATTGCCTTACGTTCTTGGCAGCAACGAAAGAGCTGAGAAGGTTCGCGTATATGAAGTTACAGCTGACAGCAAGCTCAAAATGATTGGCGGCGTGAAGTACGATGCTGCAGCAAAAACAGTAAGTTTCCCGATCTCGCATAATGGAAATTATGCTGTTGGATTTGCACAGCCGGTAAACTTTACTGATTTGGGAGCTCATGAATGGGCGCGCACAGCGATTGAAGAGCTTGCAGAACGCGGTATTGTGAAAGGAACGAATACAGCTCAGGGCACATTCGCTCCGGGGAATCGTGTAACACGCGCTGACTTCCTGGTGATGTTGGTTAACACGCTTGGATTGAAGGCGGAAGCAGCTTCCTCCTTTGCGGATGTATCGGAAAACGACTACTTCTACGAGGCAGTATCCGTTGCCCGTGCACTTGGCATCGTATCCGGCGTTGACGCTAATCATTTCGCTCCTAAAGCGAATATTAGCCGTCAGGATATGATGGTGATGATGGATAGAGCGCTGCAAAAGGCAGGATATATTAAAGGTAAGTCTGTTGACGAAATTGATGCATATAAAGATGCTGACAAAGTAGCAGGATATGCAGCAAACAGCGTTGCGGCAATGATTGAGCATGGTTTTATTAACGGCTCAAACGGTTACTTGAAGCCGCAAGGCGAAACAAGCCGCGCAGAAGCAGCAGCAGTGCTGTACCGCGTGTTACAATTTGCAGATTTGTAATGTGATATCTAGTGACAACGTGTAACGACGATATCTAATGGCAACCTGTACTCGGCATATCTAAATGCAGCTTTTAACGGGATATCTAATGATAATTTCTAATGGCGTTTTCTAACGGTTGCTGCAAACGTTATACGTGTGAAAACAAGGCAATAAAATTTCTAACGGTTGCCATCGCGCTTAATAACGTAAAAACGACTGATTTCTTCGCTAAATGACGAAATAACGCTCATGGCAACCGTTAAATTTTAGAATCGGTTAAAACAACCGAAATAGCCTCGCTGGCAACCGTTAGAGCAGTTTTAACGACGAAAGCTGTTAAACGTCTGCTAGTGTTCGGCAACGAAGGAAAAAGCGTAAGTTCTCGGGATAAATGCATCCCTCGAACTTACGCTTTTTTAAGTTTTCACCATATAAGCCGTTAATCTTGCTGAATAAAGCTGCTTACGAAACAGTACGTATTATGGTTTGTTTGCGGCTAGCCATTCATCATTGCGCTTGTTTCACTATTTTTCTTATGCAAGGCTTGTTGTCTGCCTGCAGCGTAATACACGATTCTGTAAACAGCTTCCGCCAGAACGACGCCGCCTATCACGTCAACCCATGCATGCTGTTTGATAAAGACAGTTGAAGCAATGATAGAAATAAATACGATGGAAAAAGTTACTCGTAGTCCGGTGTTGAGCAATTTATGGCGATTCATTGTAATGAGCAGCAGGTAGCTGGTTAAGCAATGTATGCTCGGAAAGCAATTGACAGGCTCGTCATTGCTGTAAATAAATTGTACAAGCGTTGTGAAAATATCATTTCCGGAAATTTCCGGACGCGGCATATGAGTAGGGAAAAGAATAAATATGATATTGCAGACGATGACGGCTGCATTATACGTAATGATAGTTCGCCAGTACAGCGAGCGATCCTTTAACCCTAGATAAATAAAAGAAATATAAAGCAGAGGCATCCATATTGCGTAAGGAATGACGAACCAGATTAGGAAGGGGATGCGATCATCAATCCAATTGTTAATTCCTATGCCCTTATCACTGAACAGATAACCGATGAGCATATAGATAAATCCTTGTCCTGCGATCGACAGAACAGCAAGCAAATGAATATTTTTTTTAATCAGCTGAATCATTAAAACCTCCGATACAGTTGTTTTTACCCTACCTATAGTAACACAAACCAGGCAGGAAGCAACCGACTTTAGTCGTAATGGACTAGCTCGACGATTGGCGGGGGTATAAGATTTACCCCTTATATTACCCGCAAGCTGCCATTATATTATTAGTTGATTACAAAATATGCGAATAAAGGGGGAACTGTAATGGCTGTCAATCCAGACAAATGCCAAAAAGTACAACAACCGCATCGTTTTGAGAAAGCGTTTTCCAGAGAAAAATTTCAATCTTCGCTTGACTTTGTTATGAACCGCATCGATCAAAATTTGGAGCAATTCACCCATCAATTCCCTTCGGCACATACGGTAAACAATGTTTACCAGCCAGTCGGGAATGCAAGCATGAAGTACTTTTCGGACTGGACTTCTTCTTTCTGGACAGGAATGATTTGGCTTGCTTATGAATTGACGAAGGATCCCAAATATCTTGATGCAGCAAAGGTCCATGTGGACAGCTTCAAACAGCGTCTGGAGGACCGCGATATATTAAATCATCATGATATCGGTTTTTTGTATACGTTGTCATGTGTTGCCGGCTATAAGCTGACTGGTGATCAAAAAGCGAAGCAGACTGCGCTCGACGCAGCAAAATTGCTTGCTATGCGTTTTAGGGAGAAGTCGGGCATTATTCAAGTTCGAGGTTATTTGGAAGATACAGAGCATAAGGAGCGCGGTGTATTTATAGTCGATTGCTCAATGAATGTGCCGCTTCTATATTGGGCCGCTGAAATGACAGGCGACAATACTTATTATGATAAAGCGTATCGGCATATGCATAATGTTATAGCCCATATGGTGCGCGAGGATGGTTCTGCCTATCAAATCTTTCATATTGATGCGGACACTGGCAAGCCTGTGCGCGGCTGGACGGGTCAAGGACATGCCGATGAGGATTGTTGGTCGCGCGGACAGGCTTGGGCTATGTATGGTCTGCCATTAAGCTATCGTTACACGGGAGACAAGCAATTTATTGAAGTGGCAAAGCATGCCTCTAATTACTTCTTAAATAATTTGCCTGAGGATTTGGTATGCAATTGGGATCTGGTTTTTCTTGAGCAAGACGGTCAGCGGGATACCTCGGCTGCAGCGATCGCAGTATGCGGCTTGCTTGATTTGGCGCGCCAGCTGCCGGTATTGGACGATGACCGCACGCTTTATGAAAAAGCCGCTTTAGCTATATTGGAATCACTTGCAGACCATTATACTACCGTTAATGACTCGAAAGCGAATGGTGTATTGGGACATGGAGTATACAGCTATCCTAAAAACTTGGGCGTAGATGAGTGCAATACATGGGGCGACTATTACTATATGGAGGCGCTTGTGCGTGTGCTCCATGACTGGAAGCCTTATTGGTAAGCGATACAAGCGGCAGAATATTTTTTTGAAAACTGCCGCTTTTTGAAGAAAAATAATGTAAGCGCTTAATATAACGAGAGGAAGTGAAATAATTGATTCGCAAATCTGCAATGTTAAGTCTTATTTTATTACTTATACTGACTTTATTGCCGCAAGGAAATTGGAGCAGTATGACGGCTGAAGCAGCTGGGAGTACTTATTTGCATTTGGATTTTGACAATTATTCTTTGGAGCCGTCGACGGCAGGACCGGCAAGCACAGCTGGAGGCGGGGGCAATTGGAGTTTTTTTGATACAGTCGCAGGGACAGATTATGCTTTTGGGCAGGTGTTTCCAGATAAAGCAGGCAGGAGCTTTACAATGGTTTCCAATACGACAGGAAAAAATTTGAATACTCAAAAAAGCAATCTGACCATTCCTGGAGATAGCACAAAGCAAATCGTTGTTATGGAAGGCCGTTTTTTATTTGATACGATTACACACGAGCGCAGATTGTTTTATGCGAATTTAACCAAGCAGCCCGATACGGCGGTTTTAGGTTATGTCACTGTTATTATGGATGCCCAGGGCAGCATGAAGCTCGAGTATCCTGCACCGGATGGCAAAAAAACACTGATGCTGGGCAGCTATGAGCCTAATAGCTGGTACCATATTCAAGTTTATATGGATCTTCATAATAAGCAGCTGCAGCTGTATGTCAATGGAGAGCAGCTGGCTGAAAATGTGCAGCTAATAGAAAACTGGGATAATTTGCGCCATTTTCGTTTCACGCAAATCGGGAAAACAGGGGAGCAGGGCCAGATGACCCTAGACGATATTAAGGTTTACGACTATAGCGCTGTTGAATCTGTTGCTTTGAGCGAAACAGCATTGCAGCTCTCTCCCGGCGATCAGAGGCAGCTGCTCGCTTCCGTATTGCCTGCTGATGCTACTAATACTTATTTAATCTGGTATTCCGACGATCCGGCTGTTGCAGCAGTCGATGAGAAAGGCATGGTTACGGCCGTTGCTAATGGAAGTACAACGATTTATGCAGCCAGCAAAGAGAATAGCCAGCTTTTGGGCACAGCTGCTATTACAGTGGATACCTATGTGCCAGTTGAAGGAGTAACGGTCAATCCAGCTGCGGCTGAGGTACAGACTGATCGTACAATAAGCCTGGAAGCCGTTATTACTCCTGAGGAGGCAACAAATAAAGCAGTAGAATGGACAAGCAGCGATCCTGAGATTGCGACGGTCGACAGCAATGGCACAGTGTACGGCCTTACGACCGGAACCGTGAATATAACGGCCAGCAGCCTGGATGGCGGACATTTGGGGGAGAGCACAATTACCGTTATTGCCAGAAATACGCCTGCTGAAAGCATTGAATTGCCGATGTCTATTCGAGTAGTGAAGGGTGACAAGGTTAAGCTCACCCCTGTATTTTATCCGGCAGACACTACTAACCGTGAAGTACAATGGTCTTCTGAGGATGATTCAATTGCCATAGTTGATTCGTCGGGCGTTATAACAGGCCTGGAAGCAGGGACCACTGTTATTCGCGCCTCGGTTACAAACGGATCTGAGACAGTACAAGCCGAGACAACCGTTGAAGTAGCTGAAGCGAAATTGCCTAAAGATGAGTTCGATGAAATGCGTCTTCGCTGGAAATCGATGCTGGATGGCGGGCCGCTGCTAAATACAAGCCATCAAGATATTAACAACCAGGTTCAAGCAGCTAATACGAGTGCCCAAAAATTATGGGATAGCATGATTACGGATGGAAATACGGCTGCCTTATGGCCGGATATTTTGCCTTCCACTACAGACTCAAGCTACTTCAATACGTATTTAACAAGGCTGCGCGATATGTCCTATGCCTATTCGATGCAGGGCGGTTCGCTATACCATAATTATTCACTGCTGCAGGCTATTAAATACGGCATGGATTGGGTCTATGAAAATGCCTACAATGAACATACAGCTGAATTTGGAAACTGGTGGAATTTCGATATCGGAGCTCCATTGCGTGCAATGGATATATTAGTCATGCTTTATGACGAAATGTCTTCGGAAGAAATTGACCGCTATGTTCGGACAGCGGATCATTTTATTGGCGATATTATGTCGCCGTCGTTTAATTCCACTGGCGCTAATCGTTCAGATATTATGACGATTGAAGCTGTAATCGCCATTTTAACTAAAGACGGGAGTCGTTTGGACGATGTGCTTGTCCAGCTCCGTCCGCTGTTTATTTACGTGACAGAAGGAGACGGATTTTATGAGGACGGATCGTATATTCAACACGGGACCATTCCATATACCGGCAGCTATGGTGAGGTTTTAATAAGGGGCATCGGCAATTTGTTTTACTTGCTTAAGGATACGGCTTGGGAAGTGACAGATCCGAATGCTGTGAACGTATATCGCTGGATTTATGAATCTGTGGCGCCGGTTATATACCGCGGTGAGACGATGGATATGATTCGCGGCCGCGCTATTGCCAGAGAAGCACTAAGCGGGCATCAGGCTACGATTGGCATTATGTCTGGAATGATACGGCTGGCCATGGCGGCACCGGAAGCCGATGCCAAAAACTTCAAGCAAATGATGAAGCACTGGGTGCTGACTACCGATGCCCAGTTGAATGTGTATAAAGCTTTGCGTTTGGATCTTATCGAGCCGCTGGAAGCGATTATGAATGATGCTTCGCTTATCCCTGCTGCCGATACGCCAGCCCATTACGAATTTGGCGCTATGAATCGCACCGTTCATATTCAAGAGGATTTTGCTATCGGCATTAGCAAAAGCTCGCGCAGAATTGCAACCTATGAGCTGACAAACGGAGAGAATGGAGAAGGCTGGTATACGGGAGATGGCATGACGTATCTTTATACGAAGGACGCAACGCAGTTTGCCGATGACTTCTGGGCGACGGTGAACCGCTACAGGCTGCCGGGAACAACGGTGGATACTCGTCCGCGTAAAAATGACCACTATCAGTACGGTGACGGCGAGACAACGCCATCCAACAATTGGGCAGGAGGCGCAGTCTTGGGTTCCGACGGCATCTCAGGCATGAACCTGCAGCAGGTAGGAACTACGCTCAGCGCCAATAAATCCTGGTTTATGTTTGGAGATAAAATCGTTGCGCTCGGATCGGGCATTACAAGCAAGGATAATCGAACAATTGAAACGATCGTAGAGCAGCGAAAACTAAATGAAGCCGGCAATAATGCTTTAACGATTGACGGAACTTTGCAGCCGGACACACTGGGCTGGAGCAACCAAACTTCTGGAACGGAATGGATCCATTTGCAGGGCAATGTCAGCGGGTCGGATATCGGTTATTATTTCCCTGATAAGCCTGTATTGCAGGCAAGCCGAGCTACAAATAGCGGCACCTGGTACGCTATCAACCAGAATGATTCAGCAAGTAAGGATGTGCGGACAAGGAACTATCTGTCTATTTGGTTCGATCATGGCAAAAATCCAGTAAATGATACGTACAGCTATGTGCTGCTGCCAAACCGTACAGCGGCTGAAACGGAGAAATTTGCCAATTCGCCGTCTATTGAGATTATAGAAAATTCTCCTGAAGCGCATGCTGTGGCTGATCGCGCTACGAATCAAACGGGTATTAACTTTTGGAAGGATGCAGTTAAAACAGTAGCTGGGGTAACGTCAAACCGGCAAGCCTCCGTTATGCTGAAGGAAGCTGGTGATGATACTTTAGAAATGGTTGTTGCCGATCCTACTTTTGTAAATACTGGTATTATTGAAATAGAGATTGATCGCTCTGCTGCGGCTGTTATCGAAGCGGATGAGCAAATTTTCGTCACACAGCTGCACCCGACGATTAAGTTTAACGTAAGTACGGGCAGCTCCTTAAGCAAAAGCTTTCATGTGAAGTTTGACCTCGATCCGGCTAAGGAAAGGCCTGACCCGGAGCAGGATATACCTTCCCTGGAGAATGTGAAGCAGCCGCCAGCAGAAGAAGTGCCGATTGCGCATGTGCATGCTTCGTTTGACCAAGAGAAGCTGGGCAATCAGCCGCAAGGCTGGACGATCAAGCAAGCCGGCAATACAATTGCGACAGTTGCATCGCCTGAAGGGGGCGAAGATTATGCACTGCGTTTAGTTGACAGGAATAACGCTGGTGCAGCTGTTGCGTCAACCCATTTCCCGGCACAAGAAAGCTTTATAAACGTTGCCTGGACATTTGCGGATATGCTGGGTGCTAGTGGCTCGAAATTCCAATGGCTGCAAGGCGATCAGACCGCTATTGAACTGGAGCTGAAGGATAACCGGCTGTATTGGAACGACGGACAGGGGAACAGTCATTTAATTAAAGAAGCTGCTCCAGCTAACTGGCATACGGCCAAATTGCAGGCTGATATCGCCAATCAGCGGTGGGATTTGTGGCTGGACGGCGAATTAGTTGTCGTTCAGGGTGCTTTTAAACAGTCATTATCTGCAATTGACCATATGCAAATACAAACGGGCTATGCAGAGGACAATGTTTGGCTGTACGTTGATGACGTGACGGTATTTGTTACAGGGGCTGTTCCGCTTATAGCAGAAGAGTTCGAAACCTATGAGACTGGCGGATCACCAGGAGACTGGATCGTTGTGGAAAATAAAAACAATGCGCCTGTTTATATCGTTTATGATGAGGATGAACGAAATAAAAGCGTGCTAATGGACGACCAGAATACTTCTTTCAGAGCGACAATTAAAAAGATGTTTGCCCCGCAATCGGGCCGATTTATTGCGCAGTGGCGGTATAAAGAGCTCGGAGGCGGCAAATATCCGGAGTTTCAGCTGTTGAATCAGGCTGCGCCAGTCATCCGCTTAAGCTCCAGCTCGAACAATTATTTGCGTTATTACGGTCCAGGGGCAAGCGCCAACTCTACAGCGGAAAAAGCAAAAACGAAAATTGGCGCATGGCATACAGTAAAGCTGGATGTGGATACGGAAAAACAAACCTATGATATTTACTTTGACGGACAGCTCGTTGAGCAAGGACTTGGATTTTACGCACCTGCAACGCAAATTGACGGAATTTTATTTGGCTCCGCATACAGTGCGGCCGACGCTCCTCTATATATCGACAGTGTAAAGGTATATGCTTTTGACAGTGAGGCTCCGGAATGGGAGTCATCCGCTGATCTAGCGTTTTCTGAGGTAACTTCAAGCAGCGTGCGGCTCCAGTGGCCTGCTGCAGCAGATAATATTGGTATTGGTTCTTATGCCATTTTTCAAAATGATACTTTGGCGGCAGCAGTAAGCGGCAATCAATCAGAAGTGACGATAAGCAGCTTAAAGCCGTCAACGAGCTATAACTTTGCTGTATACGCAGTTGATCAAAGCGGCAACCGGTCTGCTTTGCCATTGGCTGCGGATATGAAAACATTAGCTTCGCCTGTACAGCCGCCAATTTTTCCTGATGGAAATGCAGGCGGCGGCAACGGCACAGGTGAGGCTGTTAACGAAGCTGTACTGAATGCAGACTTGATCAAGAAGTATTTACAACAAGGAAAAGCTGTTGTTAAAGCCGGAGAGTATCAAGCAAAGCTGCCTGCACAGTGGCTGGCCTGGCTGCTGGAGCAAGAACTGCCGCAGTTTGCCAAGGCGCAAAAGCTGGCGCTAGAACAGGTACAGGTTATTGTCCAATTGGGCAAAGCCGCGGAAGAACTGTCGCCGAAATGGCTGGAAGCGATACAGCAACAATATGGCAGCCCAGCGGCTGCAATGGCAAGGCTCGAAGTTACACTTCGCAATCCGTCAAGCGGAGAGCAGAAGCTTGTCAGTATGCCTAGAGGGTATTATGCGGAGTACTCGCTGCCTCTCGATGAGCGGGTCGACCTCAGCCGTTTGTCCGTTGTTCAGTGGAATGAAGCAAGCGGGGAATTTGTATTTGTTCCTGTCAGCTTTGAGACTGTAAATGGAGTGAAAAAAGCGATTATAAAAAGCTCCAATACAGGGTGGTTTGCCATTGTGCAATTGCCTTCTGCAGCCGCTTCATTCTCAGATATAAAGGGGCATTGGGCAGAGGAAGCGATAGCTTTGCTGGCATCCAAACAATTGCTGAAGGGAATGTCCGCCGCTTCCTTTGCTCCCGAGCAATCTTTAAGCCGGGCGCAGCTGTCCGTTATTCTTGTAAGAGCGCTGGGCTTATACGCACCTTCGTCTGAAAAGGCGGCATTCAGTGATGTGAACGGCGAAGAGTGGTTTGCGGAAGCTCTTAATATTGCAGTAGAAAGCGGATTGATTACTGGCTACCAGGACAACAGCTTCCGTCCTCATGCTTCTGTATCGCGTGAAGAAATGACGGTAATGATTGTCCGCGCACTGCAGCTTGCAGGCTATGAGGCGGACCATTCAGACGCCAAGAAAAGCATTTCTGACTTTGCGGATGCGAGCGACATACAGCCATGGGCCAGGTCTTCAGCCGAATTGCTTGTTCAAGCAGGCATTATAAACGGCGTAAAAGCAGACCAGTTCATGCCTCAAGCTGAGCTGACCCGGGCGCAAATGGCAATCATCCTTGAACGAATGATGCAAATGCTAAAGTTTATATAGTTAATTGTTAGTCATATCAAGAAAGAACGACACAGTCTTTCAAGGACGTACGGTTTCTTCGAGAAATGTAAGAACAAGTTTATAGAAGAACTTATAAATTGTTGTAATTAAAAAGCCCGTTGTGCTAATCCGATATTCGGATTTGTACAATGGGCTTTTCTTTTTAACGTCCTCGATTAAGGACGATCGTACAAAATAAGAATTGGCGCAGATGCTGCTTAAAATGTAAAATCTTAACGGACACGGACGTCCTTTAGCTAGAAAAAAGTCATAATGCCATCAATTTTAGAATTGTAACGGAACTGAGAGGCTCTATTTAGCAATAAAAAGGTGGTTTAAAACTGTAACGGAACTGTGGTGCGCTATGGGGGATCCTTTCCCCGTTTAGGTAGTATTTTGAGTAAATAAGGTTTCTCAGTTCCTTTAGAATTTAGAATAAGCTGATTTCCGTACAATAGCGTGTCTCAGTTCCATTAGCGTTTTTCAACGGCCTGATTTTCCTTTTAGATCTGCATGTTCGCCTAAAACCGTCACAATGTCGGACGCTGCCGCTCCATTATGCATAGGTCCACAAAGGCGGGCGCTGCCACTGTCGACTCTTAAAGTGATTTGTATTTGTCATACCCTCATGTGAATATTAGATCTAACGGTTGCCGCAGAGCTTATTCGTTCAAAAATAAGGTGTATTACAATCTAACGGTTGCCATTGCCGCTATTTCGTCAATATCTGCTAAAAATACGCCAAAATGCCGAAATAGCCGCTACTACAACCGTTAAAAATAAAATCCGTATAAAATCAGCTCTTTAGCGGCTGCAGCAACCGTTACACACTTTGGACATAACGGGGAGAAATCTTACTGAAATCAGTCCGCGAAGAAACTGTACTTCCTTGAAGGAAGACCCTGAAATGAAACGCGCTGTCCCCATAAGGACGGCGATAGCCGTTTCATTTTGGCTCAACTCCTTGATTACAAGGTGCTGGCAGCATCGAATATTTTAAGCTCGTTAACTAACTTGACGACATCCTTCGTGCGCTGCATATTGAATTTTTTCAGAATGCCGTTAATTTGTTTTTTTATCGTTTCCATTTCTACGGAGCGCATATCAGCTATTTTTTGCCTGCTGCAGCCTTGGCAAAGCAGCTTTAATATTTCCAACTCGCTCGGCGTTAAAGTTGAAATAATATTCAAGGTCGACATCAGCTTCGATTCCATGTTCTTTACCCGCACCAGCTCATTGCGCAGCTTTTTTGCAATAATAGGGCGAATCGGGGAATCATCCTGGTACGCGGAGCGAATCCCGTCAACAATTTCCTCTTGTGTTGCGGATTTTATAATATAATCGACGATTCCGGTTTGAAAAGCAGCAAAAACAATATTATCGTCCTCATGTACGGTAAGCACGATAATTTTTGTATTGGGCAGCTTTTCGTGAATTTCTTTGGCGGCTTCAATGCCTGCGAATTGCGTCTCCATCTCGATATCCATCAATATAATATCCGGTTTGCTCTGCAGCGCGCACTGAACGGTGCTTGCACCGGTATGCAGAGAGCCCATAATTTCAAAATCTGCTTGTGTATGAATAATGCGTTCCAGCCTGCGGCGGTGAGCTTCCATATCATCTGCTATAACAATCTTTATCTTAGACATCACGCCACCCTCTTTCATCATGATAGTTACACAATTTCACCTGGGGAGAGTATCGATTCATTGTGAATAGACCATAAGCGGAAGAAAAGAAGGACCACTACGATCCAGGTTGGACTTCCGACCGCTGTTGTCCGACAATTTTTTAATTCGTTTAAACCAATAAAGATTTAAATTGTCCGACAAAGGCGGACGCTGCCGCTTCTCCAGTTCCAATCTGGCTCTTCGTTTTCTTTTCTGCCGCTTTCAAAATTGTCTACAATGAATCGACAAGTTAAATAAGAGGCAGTAATATTTTGAATACGGTTCCTTTTTTCAGCTGGCTGTCCACTTCCATTTTTCCATTGTGTGCAGTTACGATTTTATGGCAGTAAGACAAGCCGACACCCCAATTCCGGGCGGATGATTTGGTTGAAAAGAAAGGTGAAAAAACATCTGTCAGATGTTCTCGAGCAATGCCGGGGCCGTTATCCTGTATCGATACAAAGCCCCAATCCTCTTGATCCTCTATCGTAATGACAATTGCGGCATCCTCTTGGCCTTGCAGCGCTTCAATCGCGTTAATAATGATATTGTAGTATACCTCGCACATATGGTTTTCATCGATAAACGCTTTTCTGCCCATAGATTCCCTTTTTACTGTAATTGGTATTTGTGCTTGTTCTGTCGATAGCTTCGCAATGGCTTTTTCAATAGGCACATGAAGCTTGATCGCCTTCAACGACAGCGAGATGCTGTTCAATTTGTTGGAAGCATCATTAATCGTTTGATAAGAATCAGCACAGGATTTCAAAATAAGCGACAAGCTGTACTGCGCTTCGGGATCGGAAGCGAACCGTTCCTTTAAAAATTCAGCCTCTGAACGAATGGCCAGCATATGGTTTTTTATAGAATGCGTAAAGGCTTTCACACCTAGCGAAGCTGTTTTAATTTTTTTATTAATATCTGCGTTAATGAATTTATCAAGCTTCTCCATAGAGGTATAGCGAGAAAATGTAAAAATCATGCTGCCGAGCGCAATAATAGAAATAATCGGAAACCAATTCATTTCATAAATAATATTGCTTATTTGCGGTTTCAAATAGTTGGGAAATTCTTTAAGATAAGTCGGTTTTACTAATATTTTTGGCGCCCATGAAAACATGATAATATGAATAACCGCAACTGGAAACAGGCAAACAATATGATATAACGTGTATCTGTGTAAAAAATGAACGCGATAATTTTTAATAAAATGAAGCCCCAGTAATACAAATGAAGTGAAGATAGCGGCATTTTTTAACCACAACGTAACGATATAAATAACATCTCTGTATCGATTAAACAGCAATCCCTGGTTAAAGCTCTGACTGTAAAAATGATCCTGCAAAGCCATGTTGAACGAAGGGTCGTAATAAATAATTTGTATGATCATTAAGAATACGATCGGGATATACAGGTATAAATTTTTTAGCTTGCGATGCCCCAACGTATACGAAATCGAAAAGAGCAGAAAGGAATAGCCGAATAAAATAATGCCTATGTTAAATAGGCGGATCAGCAGGTTAGGATCGAAATTTTCCAATACAAGCCGATTCCAGGAGCCAGGGCTGAAATCATAAAACTTGCTGACCTTATCGTAATACACATTGAATTTGCTTATATAAAAAATATAAGAAAAGAAGGATAGCATCCACCCCATAATAATGCCATACAGAAAATACGTGGACAGACTGGCCAGTTTTTTGTAGGTTAACACAACGGTGAACAGCAGTAAAACAATGGATAAATAAGTCATTTTCGCACGCCTTTCGTCAAAAGGGGGTATAAAAGATTCAACTTATGGATTACTAAAGAATGCGTTTACAATATAAATTGTAACGAAGTATAACATGTCTGAGAGGGGATTGCAAAATGAAAAAAAGCTGGTTATTACTATTATCTCTGACGCTGATTATCGGTTTATTGGCGGCGTGCTCCGGCGGGGGGAAAGCTCCAGAGAATACAAAGCCTGCGAATACAGAACAAAATGGTGCAGGCAATACGCCAAATAACAGCGGCTCCAAGACGGTGAATTTTACAGTGCCGGTGCTGCCTGACGATCTTGCTGCTTTTGAAACGGCTTACAAAGAGTTTGAGAAAGAAAATCCGAATATTAAAGTTAAGTTCATTACATTCCCGGCGAATCAGTATTACGAAAAACTTCGCATTCAATTGTCCGGTGGCGTAGAGTACGACTTGTTCGGTGGAGTGCTTGACTCCATGATTGACACTGGCATTATCGAACCGCTTGATGATTATATCAAAAATAACAATGTGGATGTTTCCGGTTACGGTGAAATGTTCGAGGGAATGAAGATCAACGGCAACTCCTATGGCTTGCCTTACCGCAAATCGAACTGGATGCTGTATTACAATAAAGATTTGTTTGATCAATTCCAAGTGCCGTATCCAAGCGATGATATGACATGGGACCAGTTCCGCGAGGTAGCGAAGCAAATGACGAAGGGCTCTGGACAAGACAAAATTTATGGTGCTTTCCTTCACACTTGGGCTCAAACATGGTATATGCAGGCTGTACAAGCTGGCGCAACGATTATTGACAAAGATATGGAGCCGTTCAAGAAAGCGCTTCAGTTCAGATTGGATATGGAAGCTGACGGTTCTATCATGAAATGGTCTGAGCAAATCGCTTCCGGCGCGCATTACAATGCGGCTTTCCAAAAAGGCAACATCGCAATGAACTTGATGGGCGACTGGCATGTGGCGCAGCTTAGAACGGCAGAAAAAGAAGGCAAAATCAGCTTTGACTGGGATGTAGTACCTATTCCGCATCCAGAAGGCGTAGAGAAAAATACAAGCCTGGAGCTTCCAGTAGCTTTGATGATTAACAAAAATTCTAAGCACAAGGAAGAAGCGTTTAAAGTGATTGAGTTTATGACAGGCAGCAAAGGCGCGGAAATTTTCGCAGGTCTTGGTTATTTGACAGGCTTCACGAATGACGCGGTAAGAGCGGCTTATGCGGGAGACAAATCGCAAAAGCCAGAGCATATCAATTACTTTAATGACGCAAAGGCAGTTCCAGAATATCCAATGCTTCCAGGCGTGAAAAACATTGTCGTTAACGGCATATTCAAGCAAGAAGGCGAGCTTGTGTTTGTTGGAGAGCAAACACCGGATGAAGCGATTGCCAAAATTGCTGAGCGTGTTGAAAAAGAGTGGGGCAGCATTTATGCGGATCAGTTCAAAATCGGTTCAAAATAATCGTCCCATAGGAGTCATTTTTTATAATGCAGCAATGCCAATTAGATTATGAAATTGACTCTAGATTAGTGAAATAGCGGATATCCATAGGCAAGCCTGCTGTTTATGACAGCTAAGAAGCGGCATGGTGCAGGCTTGCCCTTTGGTTAAGGAGTGTGCGGGATGCGCAAAAAAAGCTCGATGACAAGAAGAAATAGAATAACCGGCTATACATTTTTGTTGCCGAATATTATAGGATTTGCTTTGTTTGTATTTTTACCTGTATTGGCTTCATTTTTTATGAGCTTTACAGAATGGAATGGTTTTGGGCCGCTTAAGTTTGTAGGCCTAAGCAATTATATTAAATTATTTGAAGATGATAACTTCAAAATCTCTTTTATTAACAGTATAATTTTCACCATTATTTCTGTTCCGATTACTTTATTTTTAGCGCTTATCGTATCGGTTTGGCTCAACGCGGGCATTAAGTTTATTAAATTATTCCGTACAGCAGTATTTCTTCCGTATGTAACAGCAACAATTGCAGTTGCCGTAGTATGGCAGCTCATCTTGAACCCGAGTATGGGGCCGGTAAACAATATTTTGAGGAATATCGGCATTGATCAGCCGCCAGGCTGGTTCTCCGCATCCGCTTGGGCATTAGTATCGGTAGCTATCGTCTATATATGGCATTCGATCGGCTACTACATGGTTTTGTATTTAGCAGGGCTGCAAGGCATTCCTGATCATTTATATGAAGCTGCGGAGCTTGACGGCGCAGGAGCGGTTGCAAAGTTTTTCCGGATTACATTGCCGATGCTTTCCCCTATCATTTTCTTCACGGTCATTATGGGGGTCATTAACTCCTTTAAAGTATTTGACTTTATCTTTGTTCTGACGCAAGGAGGACCTGGCAGATCCACGCAGGTGCTTGTATACACCATATACAATGTAGCCTTTAAACAGTTCAGCTTCGGTTATGCTTCGGCTATGGCGTATGTACTGTTTATGCTCATCCTTGTCTTCACGTATTTGCAGTTTAAAGGTCAGAATAAATGGGTTAATTACTAGGCTTTATAGGAAGGAGCAGAACAGATGGAAGCTAGCATTGCAAAGCAAACGGGAGAGAACCGTTCATCTAAACAATCAATGAAGCGGTCGCAAACGATTAAACAATCGTTGCTGTATATTATTCTTACCATTACTTCGGCATTTATGGTGCTCCCTTTTGTATGGATGGTGTCATCATCGCTAAAAGCGGAGCATGAAATATTCGGATTCCCAATTAAGTGGATACCGGAAAAGTTTTATTGGAGCAACTATGTAGATGTATGGACGCAAATTCCATTTCATCTGTACTATCTGAATACGATAAAAATCGTTGTCATTACAATAGCAATTTTGCTGGTTACCTGTTCCATGGCGGGATACGCTTTTTCAAAAGTAAAATTTCCCGAGCGCGACGGATTGTTTTTCGTCTACCTGGCAACGATGATGATTCCTTATCAGGTGATGATGATTCCGCAATTCGTTCTAATGAAGCAATTCAACTTGATCGATTCGCATTGGGCGTTGATTTTGCTCGGCGCGGTCAGCCCGTTCGGCGTATTTTTGTTCCGCCAGTTTTTCTCTTCGATTCCTGACGAGCTGCTGGAGGCGGCTAGAATCGACGGGCTCAACGAGTTCGGCATTTATTTAAGAATCGTGCTGCCGCTGACGAAGCCGGCGATCGCTACATTGGTCATCTTCTCCTTTATGCATACGTGGAATGACTTTTTGGGACCGCTTATTTATTTGACTTCGGATAACTTGTATACCTTGCAGCTCGGTATGCAGCATTTTATCGGACAGTACAATACAGAGTATTCGCTGCTTATGGCAGCAGCAGTGTCATCGATCGTTCCTACAATAATTGTATATGTGCTGGCTCAGGACTATTTTGTAAAAGGTATCGTTGGTTCTGGCGTGAAAGGCTAGGGAACAGGCAAAGGCGGCGCAAGCTGCCTTTGCCTGTTTGAAAACTGATTATTTTGTCACGAATCTGGGAGACGCTATCTGTGAGCAAATACTCATCAGAGCTGCGTTTCACAGCTGAACGAGTACTCACACGCTAAGCTAACTTATGCGGGATAAGCTCTCACGCGCTAAAACTAACTTATGTGGGACAAGCTCTCACGCACTAAAACTAACTGTATTTCCTGTGTTTAGTTTTAAGGAATTTGGCTTTTTTGTGATTCTAAGGGGAAAAACTGCATTTAGTTTGACGCAATTCTCAAAAAATAGGGTAATTTGATAAAACTAGATGCATGAAATCCATTTAGAATCGTTTATTCGATAAAAAAGAAAAATCTAGATGCACAAAATGTACTTAGCTTCTACAAGCATTTGTCCAACCTTCATCTTATACTTTTCAACAAGCTCATTTCGCAGGATTAATCCTTATTATGAAGCTTCGCCGCTCTATGTTTGAGCAAATTATGGTTCTAGGCACCTTTACCCCAATAAGAGCCTGGCAGGAGGAAGATTAAATTGAAACAACCTAATATTATATATGTATTTGCAGATCAGTGGCGCAGGCAGGCAGTCGGATTTATGGAGCAGGATGAAGTGATAACGCCTCATATGGACCGGTTTGCGCAAGAGAGCGCCGTCTTTACCCAAGCAGTAAGCTGTACGCCGCTATGTTCGCCGCATCGGTCATCTTTAATGACGGGCAAATATGCTCTATCTACTGGAGTATATACCAATTGCAAAAACGGCCTATCGGTCATGCTGTCGCCAGAGGAAACAGGAATAGGCGATGCGCTGAAGGCGGGCGGTTATGAGACTGGTTATATCGGAAAATGGCATTTGGATTTGCCGGAGCAAAATGTAGAGCCGAATCCGGCTTCGGGAGCCAAGGAATGGGATGCCTATACGCCGCCGGGGCCTAAGCGCATGGGCTTTGATTATTGGTATTCTTACGGCACATTCGATGAACATTTGACACCGCATTATTGGAAGGACAGCCCGGAGCAAATTCAAATCAATGAATGGTCTGTCGCGCATGAGACAGATGTGGCGCTTGCTTTTATGGAAGAGAAGCGCCAGCAGGACAAGCCTTTTGCGCTGTTTCTTTCCTGGAACCCGCCGCACAGCCCTTTTGAATTAGTACCAGAAAAATATAAAGAGCTGTACAAGGATAAAACAATAGAGAAGCGCGCTAATGTGCAGATTGCAGATCCTTTCTTAGTGCACACTGGCGAGACGATTCCAGGCGGCGAAGAACAGTGGGAACGATCCGCCAAAGACTATTTCGCGGCAATTTCCGGCATTGACGAGCAGTTTGGCAGATTGCTGGAGTCGTTGAATAACTGGGGCATTGCGGAGCATACGATTGTCGTGCTTACTTCCGATCACGGCGAATTGCTCGGTTCTCATGGCATGTTCGCCAAGCATTCCTGGCATGAAGAATCGATCGGTGTGCCTTTTATGATCAGATGGCCGGAGCGGCTGCGTGCGCATGTATGCGAAGAAGTTTTGAACACCGTAGATATTATGCCGACATTGTTGGATTTGGCTGGATTGTCGATTCCGGGCACTGTACAAGGAAGCTCGGCAGCGCCATTGCTGCTGAACTCATCGCATGCTGAAAGTATAGGCGAAAGCACTGAGGAAAGAGCTGCTTTTATTAGTGCGTATCCCGGCAGGCTTGTCGCGATAAAGGAATTTGAAGAAGCGGGCCTCAACCATCTGGCTTATGGCTGGCGAGGCATTCGTTTTAAACGCTATTCCTACATTATAGACAATGGGTATGCTCCCGATTGTAAAACTCGGAGGCTGCTTTATGAT
The DNA here is from genome assembly GCF_036541265.1 of Paenibacillus sp. IITD108. Lineage (NCBI taxonomy): Bacteria > Bacillati > Bacillota > Bacilli > Caryophanales > Paenibacillaceae > Paenibacillus > Paenibacillus sp. IITD108. The sequence goes on from NZ_JAZHCT010000022.1 coordinate 66,427, forward strand.
TTGCAGGAGGACCCTTATCAGTTAAACCCGCTGCAGCTGGAGCATGCGTCAGAGCATGAAATAGCCGAGCAGCTCGAGCAAGAGATCCTCAAGCGGCTGAAGGAGCTTAATGATCCTTTTAAGATATGAGTATATAAAAGCACAGTGAATGATAGATGATTCATTGTTAGCTTGCTGCCTTATCTGCAATTAATCGACACGATTGCTATTGAATATTATATGCGGCTTTTCTTTCCTTCTGCTATGATAGGTAGAGAATCGCATTATGCTGTCGAGGAGAGGGAATGGACATGCAATATGAATGCAAGTATGTAGAAAATATAGTAGAAGCAGATTGGAATCTATTGCCTGACATAACGCTGCTGGATGTAGTAACAGGCGATAAGCCTCGTCTGCATACAAGCGTCCGGGCGTGCTGGTCGCAGGAAGGACTACATGTCCGCTTTGATTGTGAGGACGATCATATAATTGCCACCATGATTAATAGAGATGATCCGATATACAATGAAGACGTTGTCGAGGTGTTTATCGACACGACTGGTACAGGCTACAAGTATTTTGAATTTGAAGTCAGCCCACGCAATGTGATTTTCGATGCCAAAATCGAAATAACAGATATGGCGCGCGCTCAGGGGGAACGTCATTCAACGGGCACAGGCGATACATCCGATTATAAAACAGTTGATATTGCTTGGGACGCACATGGCATGCGTACATCGGTAGATAAGCTGTCTGAGGGACAATATCGTTATGAGCTTCATTTTCCGTTTGCTGACTTGGAAGCTGTGCCTGATGAAGGGACAGTGTGGAAATGGAATGCATATCGGATCGATGGGGATCAGAGCGGAAAGTTTCATTTTTGGGCATGGTCTCCGACAGGAGCAGTAAATTATCATGTTCCGAGCAAGTTTGGCGAGCTGAAGTTTGTTAAATAGACTATAGCTTGCAGCTGATAGTCGAGTATATTAATGGCGGTGCAGGGTTTGGATCCCTGCCCGCTTTTTTTTTATTTCATAATAAACTTGTAATTTTCACAGGTCGCAGAGCCGCTTAACCTCAAAATATAGGAAAGTATATGTTTTCAACTTATACTTGCTCCTATATTTCACCGAGAAACGGCACCTCCTTAGCCAAGGTCGCTCAGCGTTTCTACTTGGGAATGAAGCATTCTTGGCGATCACATAAAAAAATGACAACCTGACATAATAAATCTCCTCACTGTTTTGCTGGATATTCCAATAGTATACGAGGTGGAACAATTTCATTATTATTTTTGCACCAAAAATAGAAAGCGGTTTCAATAGGAGGTGGCCAAGTTGAATTAACACTTTAGGCAAAGGCTTTTGATAAAAAGCGGCATCGGGAGTTTAGCAGACTAGAGGCTCACGACCAATGAAAATCAGGAGGTGCTGGAATGGCCAAGCAATCAAGGCTTAATGCTACTTATCGCATAAAATTTTGGGTAAAGTTATCGCTTTGTTTAATACTCGTGGCCAGCGGATTGTTGCCAGGCGGAATTAGCGATGCGAAGGCTGAAGCGGGAATTACGGCAGCAGCCAGTGTGGCGGATCGCACCATAACGATAAAAGGGAGTATTGCTTCTGGCGAAGGCCGCGAAGTGACAGTTATCGTTACAAATCCGCGCGGAGAGGCCGAGTATTTGAATCAAATGACTAGCGGGGAAGACGGGCATTACCAGTTTGTGTTTACTTTAAATTCCGTTATAAATGGCGTTTATCAGGTTCGTGTTGGAGGGACAGGGATAGAAGAGCCATTGGAAACGACCTTCCGCATGAGTTCTGGACAACCAGGGTCGACTTCACCGCCTGCCGGAGGAATGGTGCCGGCGGATGCGAAATGGCATTCGTTCGGCGAAGGGGCGAGAGCCGGCGTGCAGTATAAAGCAAATGCAAACGAATTGCAAAATGGAATGACAGGGGAAGGCAAGCCCGCCCATAGACTGAACATGGACACAGATATGCTTGCGCACGGATTCGCGACCCTGCGGAACCAGGAAGAGAATGCTTCAGGCAACGGCGCAGGAAGCATTATGCGCATTATAGTGGAAAACACCTTGCCCGCTGTAGTCGTTAGCATGCCTGTTCATGCGCTTATCGAAGGGGCGAAGAAGACGTCTGATGCAATCGTAGTTATCCAAACTTTATCCGCAAGCTATCATTTGCCAATCGAACGGCTGGATTTGCAAGCATGGGTTAAAGATTGGAATACAGACGTTAATGCAGCGGACATCAATGTTGAGATTACGCTGGAACAGATGAGCGGAGGGAACAGCGGGAACAGCGGAAACAGCGGGGGCGGCGATATCGAGAAAGCTTTGTTGGCTCAAGAATTGAAACCGCTTACCGGAGCTTTTGGCTTCAAGCTTGTTATAACCTCACCAACAGGTGAAAGGGCGATAACTGATTATAACGGCGTCTATGTGGAACGGATGATTCATGTTCCGGTTGAAGTCGATTTTAATCGCAGCACGGGCGTGCTGTACGATCCGGTGACAAAGAATCTGAGCTTTGCCCCTACCTTATTCGAGATGATTGACGGCAAGCGGCAAGCAGTAATTAAACGTCCCGGCAACAGTATCTATTTGGTCGTGCATGGGGACAAGAGCTTCTCTGATATAGCCGCTCATTGGGCACGGGCCGATATCGAGCAATTAGCTTCAAAGCTGATCGTGCATGGCATGACGACTACCGCTTATGAGCCAGACGCCCCAATTACCCGCGCGCAGTTCGCGGCGTTGCTCGTAAGGGCGCTTGGTCTTGCGGAGCGATCGGCGACGGCCTCAGCTTTCCACGATGTGCGGCCGGATGACTGGCATGCCGGGACAGTAGCGGCTGCGGTGGACGCAGGACTGATTACAGGCTACGAGGATGGAACGTTCCGCCCGAACGAGCAGATTACGAGGGAGCAGCTGGCGGTTATGGCCGTTCGCGCGCTGAAGGCTGCCGGCAAGTCCGCATCTGTCCATGATAAGCGTCAGAATGAGCTGTTCATGACATTCAGCGATGCGGATGCGATCAGTGTGTGGGCTAGGGAAGTAGTTGCAGAAGCCATGCATGCAGGTGTAATGAACGGAATGGCAGATAATCGCTTTGAGGCGCGGAAGCAAGCGACAAGAGCGCAAGCCGCCGTTATGCTGAAGCGCTTGCTGCAATATGTCGAGTTCATCAATTAATAGCCGATAGAGGAGGCGATTTGCTTGAAGCTGCAACAATTACAACGCAAGAAGCTGCTGGCGATGATTATAACCGTCAGCCTTGTCATCGGAATGATGCCGCTGCCGCTCGTCAGCGCAGACGCTCCGGATTATGAAAGCTACAGCGGATTCGTAACACCGGAAATTCCGGTATTGCCCGCCGAAGAGGTTCATCCGAAGCTGTGGTTCAGCTCGGACGAGACCGCCGCGATTTACGCGAAGCGCAATGCGGACGCTTATGCGCAGTCGCTATGGAATTCCATCTCCGGCAGCCCGTACTTAACGATGGCGCTGCCGAATGCGCCAACGGCGGGCTGTGCCTCGGATTCATTGCATAGCTATTACGGCGATATGGCGAGAATCGCCAAGTATAACGCGTTCATGTTCATTATGGAAGGGAATGAGATGCATAAGACTCGAGCAATTGCCTCATTGCTTCGAGCATTTGACGGCCCGATATACGATTGCGATCCCGTCGCATCCAGCAGTCCTGTCGATGAAACGTACCGCGCATTATGGGTGCAAAATTTTGCTGCGGCTTATGACTGGGTGCAAGGCGAATTGACGGCGGAGCAAGACCAGGCAATCAGGAGCCGCTTGGCCAAAGAAGCTGACCTCACCCACGATATGATTCATATTTGGGGACCGAGGCCGCATAATCACCGTTCCAAGCCGGCATGGGGACTCGGCTCGCTTGCTTTGGTCATGTCGGATCACGAGGATGCGTCCAAATGGCTGAAGAAAGCGCTGGAGATGGCGAATACAAATACGAAATATTTTTTCAGCTCTGACGGCGTATATCGCGAAGGCTCGCAATATTATATCTACTCCCATATAAACTTCTTGCCCTTCCTGTATCATTACAAAAATGTATCCGGCGTTGACTTGTTCCAAGTGTTCAAGCCTGCATTCGAATGGGAATTCCATGTCTCCAATAACAATGGCTGGATGCCGAACTTCGCGGACTCCTATATCAGACACAACCATTTGAGTATGGTAGCCAGCCAGTTTATGACAGAGGATGATGCGACGACGCTGCACGAGACTGCGAAGTGGGGAAATCTGTTCCAGTGGAGATATATGACGGCCGACAAATCGCCTTGGGGCGGCGAGTTCGGCAATAATACGGGCGCAAGCTACGATGACACGATGGACTTAGACCGGTATTTGACCTATGATCCTTCCATTGAACCGATTGCTCCGACCGGCACGGGCACTTCCTTCTTTAATGAAGGCGGGCAGACGATTTTTAGGAATAACTGGGCGGTTGGCGATCCTTCGACCCGCTATTTGCTGTTCCAGGGCGTAGCGGATATGGATAATCATAACCACTTTGATCAGTTGAGCTTCATTATTCACGCGCAAAATCAAATGATGGCCAGCGACGCGGGCTACAGCCGATCCAGCTATGGAGAAGCGATCAGACGCTCCTGGTATCGTACGGCGCCCGCTCATAATACGTTGACGATGGACGGCTATTGGCCAGTGGACATGGCTCAGAATGTAACGCCGGAATCAAAGTACAGCATCGACACCGATTTTTTTGATTTTCAGCAAAAGGAAGGTAGATACATTCAAATGACGAATGATCCAAGCGATTCGGAGAATGACTTGCTATTCCCGCCTGATAGCGAGAGCTTAGGCTATATTGAAAGAGCAGTCGCTTTTCCGAATGAGCAGTATTTCGTCGTTATCGATCAGGCAAGAACGAAGGATACGAGTGAGAGAAGCTTTGATCTTTATTTGCATGGCGGCCGGGGCAGCATGAGCGGAGAGGGCAATTTCCGGCAGTGGATATATGGCAATGACGCTTACGGCTCATCCTCCAAGCTATCGGCATGGATTTTTTCTGATGAAGCGGAATTGACGAATTGGAAAGGCGAAGTCAGCTATGTCAAGGATGACTATATAGAAGGCGATTATGTTAAAGCAACCGTTAATGCTGCGAGTGCCAATTTCATCCAAATATTAATTCCGCAGGCGATTACTGCTGCAATTCCGCAAGTAACGGAAATGAGCAACGGGCAGCGAGTCGGCGGAACGGTGGAAATGGACGGCTATATGGATACTTACCTTGTTCAGCAAGGATCGGATGTGGTGAGTCTTGGCGGATTGGCGACGGACGGGGATTTTGCGTACGCGCGCGACAATGGCCTTGTACAGCAGTATGCCGCGCGGGAAGCGGAGCAGCTCATCTATAACGGTGAACAATTGTTCCGTTCCTCGGAGCGGATTACGCTGGCGATGGACATAAGCAGCCGATCACAATACATCGGAAGGCTGTCTACGGATGATCCGGAATTAACGTATTCCGCAAGCTTTAAGCTGCCGGAAGGAAAAGTCGCTGAATCGGCTTCATTTAATGGGGCTGCGATAACAGTAAGCAGCGTGGACGGCTATGCACAGCTAGAGGCATTGACCGGTGAAGGCGAGCTTATTATCCGTATGGCGGACAGCGGGCATCAGGATACGGAAGCACCCTCCGCCATTAACGATCTAAGTGCGACAGCGCTTAGTCCGGATGCGGTGCAGCTGACATGGACGGCGCCGGGTAATGACGGTGAGATAGGAACAGCCGCGTTTTATGATGTCCGCTACAGCACTGCTCCGATTACAGACAGCAATTGGGAAGAAGCAGCGCTTGCGACTGGCGAATCTAAGCCTGCTGCGGCGGGATCGCCCGAAACGATGCGAATAAGCGGCTTACTATCAGATACGACTTATTATTTTGCCATGCGGGCAGGAGACGGATATCTCAATATGTCGCCTTTGTCCAATTCGGCAAATGCGACAACCGCATTCACTGAAGACCGGACGGCTCCCGGCATGATCACTGATTTAAGCGCAGCTGCTGCCGAACAAACGGGCGTTCAGTTGGCATGGACAGCACCTGGCAACGACGGCTATAGCGGCACCGCGGCGGCTTACGATGTCCGCTACAGCGCTTCGCCTATTATGAATGAAGCACAGTGGGAAGCAGCATCGCGGGCAAACGGCGAGCCCTCGCCTGAGATCGTCGGTACGAAGCAGGGTATGAATGTGACCGGACTCGCCGCCGGAAGAACCTATTTCTTCGCAATCCGCGCTGAGGACGAAGCGGGCAACGTCTCCAGCATTTCTAATCTGGTCTTGGCAGCGCTAGAGGATGGCCCTGGGCTTGATGCTTTGCGCGTCATTCGTGTGGCAGCAAGCAGCGATGACGGCAACGTGCCGTCCAATACGATTGATGGCGATTTCCAGACGAGATGGTCGGCGCTAAGCACAGGCGATCTGGGCAATCGCGAGCCGCAATGGATCGAGTTCGACCTGGGTGGCGAACAAAAGCTGCACTATATGAAAATCGCTTATGCCAGCGGGAATGTCAGAAAGTCATTTTTCGATATGGAGATATCGATGGACGGCCAGAACTGGACCAGAGTGATGCAAAATGTGGAGTCGAGCGGCATGACGCTTGGTTTTGAAACGTATGAGCTGGGCGAACGAAACGCAAGATTCGTCAGACTGATCGGCTACGGCAATTCTTCAAGCGGCTGGAACAGTGTAACAGAAGTAGAAATTTACGGTGAGACTCTTGTCGAGCTGACGCCTGTAACGATCGAGCGGGTTAACTTTACAAACTACAAGGGCGAGCCGGTAACGAAGCTTATCCCTTCCAGCTTCTTAAAGGTTAATATGCAAATTCGCAGCAATCAGGATGAAGTGAGAGAGCTGTCTACGATCATCGCCTTATACCGGCCTGATCACACGATTGAGAAGCTTGCTGTCGTCACAAGTGAAGCGGAAGGCTGGCAAACGGTAAGCTCGGGAGGCGGTTTTACGCTGCCCGCGCAGTTGGAGGGCTACTATGTAAAAGTATTTGTATGGGACAGCATGGATAGTATGCAGCCGCTTGGCGAGGCGATCATGTTCCCATAAATGTAATTCAGAGGACGGCCTGTTTGGAAATAATGCTTGGGAGGAACGTCGATGAATAAGCTATGGAAAGCGCGATTAAGCGTATTGTTATGTTTGTCGTTAATCGCAGGTCTTTTGTCTTCACTCGCCATGGAGAAGGCAGCTGCTGCGGAGCCGGTAACGGAAACGATAGCCCCTTCGGATGATGCGGCGATCGACATAACCGCAAAGGATACTAATTTCAGCGATAACACAGGCGGTTCAATTGGAATATTCAATTTGAAGCGAAATCGGGCGCAAAGCGAGGTTCCGACACAAGCCCGCTTAGGCTTTTACAAGTTTCCAGTAACCGATGCCGCGCAGGTTGAGTCGGCCCAGTTCAAATTAACTGGGAAAATCGGCAGCAACCCTCCAGCTGAAGGCGTTACCTTTACGGTATACGGAATAGTGAATGACGCGTGGTCGGAGTCGAATCTTACCTGGAATACGGCAAGCAATATCGATCCGTCGACAGGCGACATAAGCGGTGCCGGCGTAAGCGCGTTTGAGCTGGGCACCTTTAATATAGCGGCCAATCAGACAGCTGAAATCCACTATGTCATTGATGCGACTGATTTCGTGAACAACTACGGGGTTGATGGCTACGTTACGTTTATTGTAGCGGATGTTGGCGGAGCGAACGGCAATGTCAGCCTGTATACGAAAGAGAACACAAGTGCTTCCCGGCATCCTGAATTAAGGCTGACAAGGCAAGGGAACACTGAGCCGGAGCCGCCTGGCTCTACAGCAACTAAGCTTGAAGTGCTGGAAGTAACTGCGAGCGGGCATGATGGCAACTTTCCGGAAAATACGCTTGACGATGATCTGAACACGCGCTGGTCCGCCCAGAGCGCATTGATCGACGGGGAGCGTACGGGACAATGGATTCAATACGATCTCGGCAGCGTGAAGACAGTCGGTTATCTGGGCATAGCTTTCGCCAGCGGCGATCGGAGAAGCACCTTCTTCGACATTAAATTGTCGCTTGACGGCGTAAACTTCACCAAGGTATTCGAGGGGCAGAGCGGCGGCACGACGCTTGGTTTGGAGCCATTCGACGTAGCCGATCAGGATGCCCGGTATGTAAGGATTACAGGGTACGGCAACACTGCGAATTTGTGGAACAGCTTGACGGATGTGCATATTTATCCGCCGCACCCGGACGGATTAGTGCTCGCGGATTTGAATCCGCCGCCGCCCGAAGTTCCGGGAGACACGACGCCTTACACGATTGCGGGCATGTTCGACAACAAGGGCAATCCTTATCCGCTGCATACACCTAATGCGGTTACGGGATCGACCATTAATGTGACCGACCCGAGTTATGGCGCAATACCGGACGACGGGCTGGACGATACAGCCGCAATCAATGCGGCAATTGCGGCGGCGCTGCCGGGTGACGAGATTTATTTTCCGAATGGCACGTATGACTTGATCAGCACGCTATCTAATGACGCCACCTCGCATATCGCTTTGAAAAACGGCGTTAATATGCGGGGAGAAAGCCAGTCTGGAGCGATTCTAAGATCCCATTTTGACAGAAATACCGCCAACAGCAAGGTGATGAACGCATTCGGCCTGCATGATATCGTCATCTCCTATCTGACGCTTACTTCAACGTTTGACGGACCTTATTCAACTAATCATCAGGCGAATAATCCCGATCGCGGCGGTCCGGAGAATATGATTTATATTGAGGATCGCTTGAATCAGCCTTCTTATAATATAACGATTGATTCTGTTACGATTGAGAAGTTTCAGCGTATGGGAGTAAGAATCAGCAAAAGCCGGGATGTCGTTGTCAAAAATTCACTTTTTCAGAACGCGACCGATGTAGGCGGCGGCGGAGCGGGCTACGGGGTTTCGATTCAAGGAATAGCGAAGGTTGACCGGCTTGGCTATGCCAATGATTCCAGACATAATGTGGTGGAGAACAGCCAGTTTGTCGGGCCATATATGCGCCACGGCGTCCTTATTCAGTTCTATTCGCATAATAATGAGGTTCGGCATAATGATTTTGACGGCATGCGGCTGGACGCCATTGACCTGCACGGAGAAGATGAATATTTGAACAGAATTGACAGCAATCAGATTACCGGCGTTCTGACTGGCGCGGGAATCGCGCTGGGTAATACCGGCGGCGCAGCGCCAAGCAATCATGACGCTTCGGGACCGTTCAATCATATCGTCAATAATACGATAACCAATTCCCGTGAAGGGATAAAGGTTCATCTCGGCTCGCCGGACACATTGATTGAAGGGAACACGATTAGCGGAACGACAGAGCCGAGCAGTTCTAAAGGCATTTATATTCAAAACGCGCCGCGCACAATCATTCGAAATAATACGATTACGAACAATACAGCGAGCGGTTTTTGGGGAATTGTGCTGGAACACGATAATGGCGACGCAAATGCAGGTAATGTCGGGAAAGGCGACCCTGAAGACATTGTAATTGAAGGCAACACTATTACTGGCAACAGCAACGGAGTGAGAATCGACGCAGGCACCTACACGCTGGCTGCAAGTAATACGATCAGCGGCAATTTGGGCGTGGACTTCGTTGATAATGTCAGCGAAAACATACCGGAGGAGCCGGAGCCATTTCCGGTGCCCGATCCGGTCATTGAGGGAAATAAGGTAACGATTACGGCAATGGCGGACAGTATGATCCGGGATGGTGCCGCGTATACGAATATGAATTTTGGCACGGAAACGATGATGAAGATCAAAGAGAGAGTTGCGCCGAACAGCGGGTATGAGCGCCGGGTGTTTCTCAAATTTGATCTCGATTCGTTGAATGGCGAGATCGAGTCGGCAACTTTAATGTTGTACAACAACAAGCTGGAATCCGGCAACCCGGATGGGTATCACGTAACTGCGCAAGGCATCGAGGACGATAGCTGGACGGAAATGAAAATAACCGAGGCTAACCAGCCGCAGTCAGCGACCGATCTGGACAACGTTCATGTTACGCAGAACGAAGCTTATGTGGAGTTCGACGTTACTGACTTCGTCAGCGCACAAACAGACGGAATCGCTTCATTCCGCTTGGTTGGCGTTGAAGACAATTTGGGCGCGGATTACGCTTCAAGGGAAAATACGAGCCTGAACATGCCGCCGCTGCTGGTCGTCACTTTAAAGCAGCCAGCCGAGGAGCTGACGAGTATTCGTATAGCTGATGTTCCGCCGCTGGTGGCGGGCGGAGACGGTTATCAGGCGCAAGTTATCGGTGTATTCAGCGATGGGACGGAGCGGCCGATTGTTCCGGGAGTTGAATTCAGCATGAGTCATCCGCAAGCTGCAGCAGTATCTTCTGACGGGCTGATAACTCCTCTTGCCGCCGGCACGACGAAAATTATCGCGACGTATGGCGAATATACAGCTGAGCAGCTCGTTCATGTATACGCATATTATTATGAGGCGACCGCGAAGGACGATACGTACGTCAGGACGGGACTTGCGGCTCAAGGGAAACAGCCGACGATGAACATTAAGAGCAACTCATCGGGCTCGGATGTTCGCCGGGCATATTTGAAGTTCGAATTGCCTGAAGAATATGATTTTATGGTTGACCGGGCTGTCGTTAAAGTATTCGTTACCGAGCTTGAGTCCAGTACGCCATCTGATGGCTACCAAATTACGATATTTGGTTTAAATGACGACACATGGAATGAAGCAGAGCTTGTGCATGACAACCAGCCTGCCGCTGCCGCCGCTGCTGTGGCGCTATCCACTGTGCAGGTCAACAGCGTTGTCGCTGGAACATACATCGAGTTCGATGTAACGGAGTTTGTGAGGGAACAGAAGGATGAAGCGGCAAGCTTCTTCATTCAATCAGCAGGTCCGGCGAGCAGGGGAGCTCACTATGCGGCCAAGGAGCATGAGCTTGGCAAGCCGCCGCTGCTCGTTATTACTCAGGAAGCCGCCGCGCCTCCCGCACAGGTTGCCGTGAAATCGGGCAATGGCGTAGCAGAACTGACATGGTCGAAGGTGAGCTCAGCAGTTACTTATAAGGTGATGAGAAGCGTCCAGGCGGATGGGCCTTACGAGGTTGTGGGTGAAACTTCCACGCTTCAGTATAAGGACCGCGGATTAATTAATGGAGTTGACTATTATTATGTCGTTACCTCTGTTAACAAAAATGGCGAGAGCGAGCCTTCCGCTCCGGTAAGGGCGTTACCGGCATATCCGATCACGATGGGCACACCTAGGTTTACGAATGGGGAAGGCGATCCCGTATCTGCTTTGCATGGCGGCGGATTTTTGCGAACAGTGGCCGATTTGACTAATATTACTGAGGAAGCGCAGTCCGTTACTTTTATCGTTGCGCTTTACAATGGCACAACTATGGATTCGCTGGCATACGTGGAGAAGAGTATCGGTGCGGGGAAGACGGCCACTTTCGAAACGGGCTTTCATTTGCCGGACAATCCGTCAGGTTATTACGTGAAGCTATTCGTTTGGGACAGCTTTAGCGGAATGGTTCCGGTGTCCGACCCTATCATATTCCCGGCTGAAGGTTGATTGGAATAAAGGACCCATGGGCTGACAGGATAAATATGCACAATCTTGAAATAGTTAATGAAATAGGCCTTACGGTTGCCAGAAGCGCTAATATACAGTAATCAGCTCATTCCAAAAAGCTAACGGTTGTAAGAAGCCTTATTTGCCTAAATTCCAGCATAAATAGGGCAAAAGTTCACACATAGCGCAACTTACAACCGTTACAGTTTAAAAAACCTCATTTTTCACGAAATAGCGCTTCCCACAACCGTTACAGGTTGAGACTGTTGGACATGTGTGCTGAGCCTTTCCTTTTTTCGCCTTTATCCACAATGAATGGACAGTCTTTTGAGGTTCGTTAGGTTATTAAAAGCTACGAAGCCGTGTTGCTCCTGAAATCTAATGAAGAATAGCATAACGCACCTGATCTCCATTAAAAAATCAAATCGGCAGATTTTGGCCTAATAGCGCATTGTAGTAGGGTGTCGATTAATTGCAGATAAGGGCAATAAGCAAACGAAAGGGATGTTACTGCGATCAAGGCTGGGATTCCGACCGCTGTTGTAGTCCAATTTTTTTCTTTTTGCTTGCCTATCGTTGCCCACAATTAATCGACATCGTCAGGCGTTAAGCACGTTCTCTTCAAATCAGCAAACAGCTACAATAAGGTTACATACTCTTTGTATTTCTCAAAATCCGCGATCCGGCACTCTAGCCTCATACGCGTGCCTTCTTCCTCATAGCTCATTTCTTGGACATGGCCATTTTCGTTGAAGAAGGATACCAGTCGTCCTTGATCGTAAGGGACGAGCAGATCATACGTTTTATAATCATGAAATACATGCTTGCGAATCAGCTCGACAAGCTCATCCAAGCCGCTTCTTTCGCGAACCGACATGTACAGCACTGGCTCCTTGACGCGAGGGTAGGGCTGATTGGTGAGGTCGCACTTATTGTAGGCGTAAACAACAGGTATGTGATCAGCGCCTAGGTCTCTTAGCGTTTCCTCGGTAACTTTGATCAGCTGCTCGTAATCGTCATGGGAATAATCAACGACGTGGATGAGCAGATCAGCTTCCGTCACTTCCTCTAGCGTGGAGCGAAACGCCTTGACCAGATGGTGAGGAAGCTGACTTACAAAGCCTACAGTGTCAGTTAATAAAAAAGATTTGTGATCCGGCAGCCCGATGCTTCTTACGGACGTTTCCAGAGTAGCAAACAGCATATCCTTTACAAATACTTGCTTGGTAGTCTGGCCGTCGAACTTTTCGATCATTGCGTTCATAAGGCTTGATTTGCCCGTATTCGTATAGCCGACCAGGCAGACGACGGGCACTTCTGTTTTATGGCGCTGCTTGCGCTGCACCTTTCTGACAGCTACGAGCTTCTCCAAATCGGCTTGCAGCATCGATATTCTCTCCTCGATCCGTCTGCGATCCAGCTCCAGCTTGGTTTCGCCGGCACCTCTGTTTCTGAGCCCTGCGCCGCCGCCCTGTCTGCCAAGCGAAGCGCGCAGTCCTACTAAGCGCGGCAGCATATATTGCAAGCGCGCAACCTCGACCTGAAGCTGTGCTTCACGTGTTTTGGCGCGATCGGCGAATATATCCAGTATAAGAATGGTGCGGTCAATAACCGTACATTCCAAAGCAGCCTCCAAATTGCGTATTTGCGAAGGAGACAGCTCATCATTGCAAATAACAACCTCAGCTTCGTGTGCCTCCATTAGCGCAATAATTTCTTGTATTTTTCCGCTGCCAACATAATGGCCCGGATGAGGGCGTTCCACTTTTTGATGAAGCTCGGCAACGACGTTAATATCGCATGCTTCCGCGAGATTGTTAAGCTCCTGCATGGAATAGGCAAAATCACCTTGCAGCTGAGTTTCCACGCCAACAAGTATGGCGTTATATTTTTTTTCATGCATATATAAATCCTCCTCGAATAACCCGGTTAACAGGGTATGAAATGATGGTGCGCAACAACAAAAAAGCACAGGCATGTTCAGCCTGTGCAGCATTAATCGTTAGAGGATTCAGAATACATCATCTCACAGTGACATTCGTATCAAATATGGACGATAAACGTCAATATTATACATAAAGCCGCACGATTATGGCATACGATAGTATGCGCATAGCATCGTCCGGATATGAATCCAGCTAATCGCTGCGCAGCATGCTAAAGTGCATAATCCCGCATATGAGAGTGATAGGCATATATAGACAGAGCTATCCTGAGTCCCCTGCACAGAGCAGAGTAAGTGCTGTTCGATTAGATGCGCACAGACCTTAAGCGGATAGAATCTATCATGTATATAAGCCTCCATTCCTTTAATTAGCAATAGTGTAGCATAATTACTGGCGTGTAGCAAACAAATTATCGCTGCTCAGGCAGTTGCGGGTTTATAGGCGGAATGCTATAGTGTAGGTAAATTTAAATATATGCGGAAGCACCGTGCTGAGGGTATTTACCTTAGTGCGGTGCTTTTATTTTAAGAACGTATAAATTTTTGTATCCTTAAGGAGGGGCTTCGAATGGACACTTCAGCAAATAAACTGCAGTATAAGCCTATTTATAAGTATCTGTACAAGCAGTACCCGTTAATTACAGCGGAACGCATTGCTCGAAACCTAATGTTTATTTCGGAATCGGAAGGGCAGTATTGCTACAAAAATAAAGTAACGCGCGGGAATGTGACGGTTAGCAGCGAAGGCCATATGATTCATTGTGCAGCAACGGCCTTTCGAACGATAACGGACTACCCGACACCTCCTTATAAAAGAAAGAACGTCAGGCTGCAAACTTCTCGATCCAAGTTCCTGTAACTGCATAATAGGGGGTCGCCCTGCAACTAATAGCGATTGCATTGCGTTTATTGTTTAAGTACATTATAGGTGAAGCAAAATAATCATGTCTTGAGAAGGAGCGTGCCCGATGCGCATCATTCCGCCACCGCATAGTCGCAATTGGCTCACATTCGGCTTGATGTCCACTGCAGTAATCAGTGTGTTAATTATGCTCTCTCGCTTCTTAATTATTGGACAGGATTTTGATGTAATCATTGCACTGCGTCTTATTCTTCTTTCCTTCATATTGTCGGTTGTATACAGCCTGATGGGCTGGTTCGGGGCTACGAGGATGTGGGCCTGCTCAAATGCCGGCTTGCTGCTTGGCTTAGTGCTGATGGTTTATTACTCTGGCGGCACAACAGGCTGGGAGGAATTAATAGGTATTCTTGTGTTTATGCAGCTGATCGTTGCAGGTATTGCGCTTGGAATTGTTGTTGAAGTCGTAAGATTTATTTATTTGAAAATAAAAAAATAGCCGCAGCTAAGTGTGGAAGCAGGAGTCAGACTCCTGCTTTCACACTTTTTGAAATATAAGAAAGTATAAGTTTTTGTATTCTTATACCCGTTCTTATATTTCACCAGTAAACGCGCCTGTCCAAAGGACGGCGTAGCCGTTTATCCTTGCTATGCAGGCAGATTGAAGTGCTGCTACCGCATTCTTAGCTGAACCTTCGTTAACAGCTGGCTATATTGCTGCTCAAGGGTGTAGATGGAGCTTTTTTGCTTATTAATTGCTTGTGCCTGCTCATTCATCTTTCGCATAGATTGCAGGGCAGCGCCGGCAGCCTGCTGGCGTACAGCTTGCGACAGCAATTTGCCTTCAGTTGTATACAGTTTGTTAGAAGCTTGGATGGCGCTTTTTGCAATTTTAATTTTGCTGGTGAGCGAAGCGCCTTCCGCAAGCATGCTGCGCAGCTCTTTTTTCTTCTCATTAGCGGCAGAGCGAGCAGCCTTCAAGTTCGCTTCCTGGCGCCGAATTTCTGCTTTGGCATGATCGGCTGCAGCTTTTGATATTGAAACCGAAACATTCATAACTTTTATGAGCTCTTTATTGCTAGTTTTAACGGCTTTTATCATATTTAATTGATTGCGCTGCGTGTCATACACTTTAATAACGGGCTCATATCGTTTTTTCAGCTTGGCAATATCCGATTCCAGCTGTTTTATTCGATCATTGTCCAGCATTTGTATTTGATTGCGGATTTTTTTCTCAAGCCCTTCATTGTTGGCGTGAATCGTCTTGATTTTATGCTCCCATTCCAGCTCTTGCTTGTAGTGCTCTTGCAGCTTATTGTACTGAGAAGTCAGCTGCTCCTTCATAGCTGCACTGGCTGCTCCGGCCATTTTGTCAAAGTTTGCCTTGGCACTGGCAGAAAATTGATAGGATGCTCCTGCTGCGTAGCCGGGCAAGCATGCGACAAGTGTTAAAGCGATCCAAAAAGCGGCGAGTTGCTTCATACGTTGCCTCATTGATCTTTCCTCCCTTAAAATAAAAATTCCGCACAGCAAAAAGCACCCGTATTACGGCTTAAAGCCGTATGCTACGGGTGCTTCCTCAGTTAGCGGTTGACACTAATATACCAACCATTCCCAGTATTAGTCAAGCAGCGGTTTCCTTTATAATGGCGGAAAGTTCGTGCAAAATCAGGGTATATTCTTTATACTGTATAAAAGGTTAATCGTCGATTGTCAGACTATAAAAAGATAGGGGATAGGAGAATGAGCTACAAGGTTGTCTTTTTTGATATTGATGGCACATTGGTTAACGAAGAAAAAGTAATTCCTGCTGATACGATAGAGGCGATCAAGCAATTGAAGGAAAGCGGTGTTGAGCCTGTTATCGCGACAGGCAGAGCACCTTATTTCATCCAGCCATTATTGGAGCAGTTGAATATAGAGTCCTATGTTTGCTTGAATGGTTCATACGTTGTGTACAAAGGAGTGCCTATTTTTAAAAGAGCCATTTCAAAGGACGTGCTGGCTAAGTTTGTCAGCACTGCAGAACAGAATAAGCACAGCCTGGTATTTGAAGGCGAGCATACCTTCAGCACGAATGGCATTGACGATCCATTTGTAACTGCAGCGATCAAATCGTTAAAGGTTGATATGCCTGATTACAATCCGAATTTCTGGCAGGAGCAGGATGTTATGCAAATTTTTCTTCACTGCGTGAGCGCAGATGAGCATTTGTATGATCATTTGAGGGAAGACTTTACGCTGATCCGCTGGCATGATCAGGCGATGGATGTGCTTCCTAACGGCATATCCAAAGCGGTAGGCGTTATTGCGATGCTTGACAAGCTGGGAATTTCAACTGCGGAAGCAGCCGCATTCGGCGATGGATTGAATGATAAGGAAATGCTGGATACAGTAGGCTTTGGCGTAGCAATGGGCAATGCGCACCCTGATTTACTGCCATTTGCCGATTATATTACGAGTCATGTAGATGAAAAAGGCATTCGCAATGGACTTGTGAAAGCTGGACTTTTAATTGCTTAGTAGATTATAAATAGTTCGTATTTAAATCGCCGTCTGTTATAGTGGTCACCAATTGCAAGCCCGATACGTACAATAACCTAATTGAACCAAGAAGAAACGCTTTCGTCCTTGGCTAAGGGATGTGCCGTTTCTCGGTGAAATATAGGATCAAGTATAAGATGAAAACATATACTTTCCTATATTTTAAAAAAAGGTTGGAGGGAGGGTGCTCTGTGATCGTTATTTCAGGCGGCGATTTATCTCAAATCAACCCGCGTATGTTGTCTGAACTGGAATGGAAAATTGTTCGAAGCAAGCAGAATAGCCCGGTAGTGTATCGCTATGATTCGCTTGACGCATTATTATTTGAGCTAAAGCTGAGAACACAAATTGTGGAAGCAGCAAAAGCTATGTATAGAAGCGGAGTCGGGTTTGCTGTGTTCAGCAATTCAAGATGCAATGAGCAGTATTGGACGCGTACGAGCAATGGGGGATTTTTGTTAAAGCCTAACGTTCCTCCATCAGTGGGCGTTCGTGATATTTTTATTAATGGGAATAAATATGCGTTCGAATGTGCCGGAGCTATTATTATTATGCTTTATAAGGCGGTACTGGAGACGATCGGCGATGATGCGTTTAATTATTATTTCCAAAATTTATATTTGCGCGACTGGCAGCATGATAATGATCTGAGGCTTGTTTCTTCCTATGATAATCGCAATATCTATCCAGGAGATGTTGTATATTTCAAAAATCCCGATGTCAATCCGGCAAATATGGAGTGGCAGGGCGAGAATGCTATTATGCTCGATACGAATTTGTTTTTTGGCCATGGTGTAGGAATTGCAACTGGAAATGAAATAATAGCCGCGCTGAACCGGGCAAGGCGGCCCGGCAGCGTCGTTTCGGCGTACTTGGATGATTTGGTTATCCGTCCTGATTACGAGGCTATTAGACGCCTGTCGTCGACTGTCGGACAATACGGTTAAATAAAAAACGGTTCGTCCTTAGACAAGGGCGAACCGTTTTTTATTTTTGTTTAGGAAATTATGCATCAGATAAAATTGTGGATAAGTATGTCGAGCTCGAATTGATCCTAATAATGCGGACACTGATGTCCATTAGCGCTCATATTTCGCCAACTTCCACTTTCTAGCGGACAGAAAAGTCCGTTAGCGGGAAAAAAGCTAGAAAATTCGGCGGAATGTTCTTCTAATGGTCATAAGTGTCCGCATACACAACAAAAAGACTGCTTTTTTGGTTCTAACGGTCATGGATGTCCGCACCGCAAATAACATCGCATCGTTTATTTTTTGCACACGATGATGGCAAGTTAGGTCACCGATAGGTGATTTTATTTAACGAAAACTTTGATTTCGATGGATAAACGTTGCGTTGTTGCTCACAAATTGCTGTTTTCGAAGTTTCGCGGACATACGTTCCGTTATTTGCTCACAAATTGCTGTTTTCAAAGTTTCGCGGACATACATTCCGCTATTTGCCTCGATTTGGCCATTTATTTATGATTTTTGGAGCAATAGCGGAACGCCTGTCACTTTTAGCGGGCAAAAGAAGCAATTTATGCATAATAGCGGAACGTCTGTCCAAGTTTTTGTTACGCTGCTATCTACGCCACATCCATACGAAATCTTTAACCGTAATTTTTACTTAATAATAACGGGTTCTTCAAAAGTTAAATTTTTTGTATCCACCGTTACTTTTTTCATTGCGATCGGCTCAAGAGGCCTGTTATTCTGACTCTTCTGCTCTACTATTTCATCAACAGCGTCCATACCTTCGATGACTTCGCCAAAGGAAGCATAATCCTTATCCAAGTGCGGGGAATCAGCTACCATAATAAAAAATTGCGAGCCTGCTGAGTCAGGCAGCCCGTTGCCTCTGGCCATAGAAATAACGCCGCGCTTATGAATAAGCAAATTCTCAAAGCCATTGTTCGTAAATTCACCTTTGATGGAATAGCCTGGTCCGCCAGAACCGTTGCCCTGAGGATCTCCGCCTTGGATCATGAAGCGTGGGATGACACGATGGAAAATCAATCCGTCGTAAAAGCCTTTATTTGCAAGTGAAATCATATTATTAACCGTATTAGGTGCTACTTCAGGATAAAGCTCCACTTTAATAACCTTATCATTGCTTAGCTCAATCGTCAGAACAGGATGCTGATCTGAGCTTTGCAGTTCCAGTTGTTTGGCAGGCGGCTCGGTTGATGCTGGCGCAGCAGGCTGCTCAGACTGCTTAGGAACAGGCGTAGCCGTTGGTGTCGATTCCGTTGTATTGTCGGGCTTGGCGCCGCATGCAGCAATGGTCAGTGCCATGGCAGCTACAGCAAGAAATAATGCGATGCGTTTTGTCATTTGTATCATTGTACCCTATCCTCCTAGAGATTGAAGCTGGACAAGCAAGTCTTATCATAGCATATAAATTTGACTAAAATCCAGAAGGCTTGACAGCAGCCTAAATCGTTTGTCTCTCTTCTTACGTATGATAATACATGCACCTTGCAAAGTAAAAGAGACTAGGGTCAATCCATTAATAAAAAGGAGAATATGAGGATGAGGATGCTGTATGTATCAGGATTGCATATTAGCAGCGCTCAAAAGTTGTCGAGCAAATGGAGAAAAACAAAGCTTCTGGGCAGTGAAGCCTCATTGCAGAAGCATATTCCAGTTACAAGGCCAATGACAAGAACAACGCTCAATACCATGCTTGCCTCTAACGGCATGGTATATGTGAAGCCTTCGATCGGCTCATTGGGACGCGGTGTAATGAGGGTGGAGCGCTTTTATGACCAGTACAATGGCAGGCGTATCAGCTATGCCTATCAGCTAGGAGCCAGTCGCCGTGTATTTGGAGATTATGAGGCATTGTACGGCGCCTTGCTGAAGGAAACAAAAGGGAAGAGGTATATTGTACAGCGTGGTATTCATGCGCTGAAGCATGATGGCAATGTGTTTGATTTGCGTGTAGTCGTCCAGCGTTCGCCAAGCGGAGGCTGGGAGGTTACAGGTATAGTAGGAAGGGTCGCGCAGCCCGGGAAAATCGTTAGCAACGGTACGCAAGGCGGTAGCATTATGCCCGCCCAACAGCTGCTGTATAATCATACAGGCTTTTCCAACCATCAGCGCTTAATGCGGCAGCTGGAACGAATCGGCATTCAAACGATGAAAAAGATGCATCGCGCAAATCCGAAGCTGAAAGAAATCGGAATCGATATTGCCATCGATCGCAATCTGAAGCCATGGATACTTGAGGTTAATGTAAGGCCCGATCATTGTCCATTTGCGGTACTGCGCGATCAGACGATGATTAAACGGATTATTCAATATGGAGCTGCTTATGGCAGGACGTATAAGCTGAATTGCTTTCGCAAAGCAAATTAAATGAATTAGGCAAGTAAAAACAAGCTAGCTGCCTGTTTATAGGAAGCTAGCTTGTTTTTGCTGCTGCAATAAAACTTATTCGTACTAACACTCATTCATACTATCAATCAATCTGGTTGACCGCAGCGGAAGCAAGCAACAGAAAAGCTTGATCGCATGGTCATCATTTCTTTTTACTTAATCTGTACAGTTATCTTTTTGTCGCAATTGAAAAAATAACTGTTTTTGCTTTCTCGTCAATATGAATGCTAATTTGGTCATTGCCAATTATTTTGTTGCGGGCAATTACTGCTTTTCCTTCTTGCACCAGTGTACAAACTTCGTTGAACAGCTCGCGGAAAGAGATAGCATTATAACCGAATAAGTGATTGGCGAATTGGTCTATTGCTTCCTGGTTGCGTGCAAGCGAACCGTCACGGAGCCTTATCGTAATGCCATATGTATTATACTGCGGATCAAGCCAGATAGCTGCTTCCTCATATTCAGGCGGGGAGCCGGCCAAAGGCTTGGTGACAGCGTCCTTCTCTAACTGGTCCTTGTAGAAGCGCAGTGTCGTTTCGTATAGATCGTGATTGGCTCCGCGCAGCTGGCCTACAGCCGTTAAAGCTTCATAAGCATCCCACATGCGCTGGTCAGGGAAGACGACGATTTTGTTGCCGTTGTTAGCGGTAGGTACGACTTTTTCAAAGTTTTCAGGCGATACTTCAATCGCCAAGCGTTTTGCCTTATCTGTCAGCCTGTTGAGAATAACGAGCGCTTGAGCGCGAGTTACTTTTGTGCCTACGCCAAAAAATCCATTTGGAAAGCCTTCCATAATTCCTTTGACCAAGGATTCTGCAATAAAGCGCTGCTCACGCTCGGAGGCCCCCATTAAATCGCCATATTGCTGTGCCATCTTTTGACCGAATGAGCCATCCTCTAAAAACTCGGTTTCCTGCAGTGTATAATAAATAATTTCCGCGACATGCTCGCGATTCATATCCGCTTGAAAGTCGCTGTATCTGTTTTTGTTTAAGAAATGTAAATCGCTTGCAATATCAATGAAATCTTTTGCCCAATAGCCTACAGGGTTAGGCTGAAAGTTGAAGTAACGATAGTCCTGTTTAATAATGGCTTGATTCTCTGCGCTTAGTGACTGCAAAAATAGGTTGTTCCAGGTGCGTGAACCGTTTCTGTGAAGATCGGTGTACGATAAAATAAGCATCTTAATAAATTGGTCTACCTTAACCGGGTCGTTTGGTTTGAACGTGCCGTCTGAAAATCCGTCCAGAATTCCTTTTTCGACCATCTCAGTAATCGTTTTTTCCGCCCAATGTCCCTTTATGTCAGAAAATACCGGGACAGCTTCAGCCTGTACCGGAACTGGCGTATAGTTCACAGTTCCCCATATCAGTGCTGTTATAACTAGTAAAAATGTCAAACGTCTTTTCACTGCAAATCCTCCTACTAAAAACGATTTATTCCGACATCTACAAATTAACCATAATTAAACAGGAATTAGAATGGGCTAAATGATACAACCATGTTGTATATGCAGGCACTATTTCACATAGAGTCTTAAGTATGAAGAAGGGCGGAGGGATAGTCTTATAGTAATGGAATTAGGGGAAGGAGGCGCAAAATAACAAAAAAAAGCAGAATATAAGCGCTATACTCATACTCTGCCCGTATGTTTCTTAAGGTCTATATGCTGTTCAAAAAGCCTATTGCGAAACTAGTCCAGCACTGCGCTCATATGAGCCTTTGTGACTGACCAATGGGAAGCCGTCCACACTTTTGCTTTGTTATCGATGTACAGAACCTGTGGTGATTCATGCTTTACTCCTGTAGCTTCGGCAATAGCATTTGAAATGGGACGTGATTCAATGACCTTCACCCAATAGTAATTAACGTCGCTGCGCGGCTCGCCCTGCAAATAGTTGCTGAACTCTTGGTAAGCATTCGCGCTGACGGGGCAAGTTGTACTATGCTTTAAGACGACGATTGGCCGTGCTGCGGATTGCTCGTAAGCATTTTCCCATTGCGCCATTGTCGTAATTTCTGTCCATGTCATGGCAAACTCTCCTCTTTTTTAATTCTTTTAATTATAGCGAAAATATAAGCTTGTCGCCAGCATAGAGAAAGACGCCGATGAAAGTCGGCGTCTATAGGTGTCTGGCTATTGCTCTTTCTTATTCGGATCGTTAGCAGCCCGCGGGTAAGCAGGCATATCCTTTACATAGTCGTCTACAATTTGCACTTCAATCATGCAGTTATCCTTCATAAACTTAAAGGTGCCGTTGTTGAAGTCTGTACCGATTTCTTTATAGAAGATGCCTTCGTAAACATCTTGAGTTGTATGATTGAAGTTAAGGCGGTAGTGGTCATTTTCTTTGAGCAAATATGCGCGAATTCCTTTTTCGTAATATCCTTCGCCATGATTTTCAAGATCTCGGGATACCGACACGATATGGAGATCGACAAAAGGAATTTCAGTCAGCAAAATATTGATGAAGGAGCCTTTCGTAATTTCCTTCCATCTGCTTTGCGCGGTTTGGCCCAATACGATTTGGGTAATATTATGTTTTCTGGCTATTTCACCAATGACTTTTGCAACAGGGCGGCTCTCGTTGTACTTTATATAAAAGTGCTCCGCATTATGTTCCTTCACCAATTGCTTCCAATGCTCAATGTAATGCGTCTTCTCGATATCCAATTCATCTTCGGGCAGCGGGTCAACTGTGAGAACATATAGAGGGCAGTTCAGCATATTAGCAATTTTTCCGCCTCTACGAATTAGTCGCTCTCCGTTTGGACCGTAATAAACACAAACGAGTATGCTTTCATCCATTTTACCGTTCCACAATTAAGAGGTCACCTCATTATTAATTCTTTGCCGGGCAAATGCAAGCTGTTCCTTATTATTATGCCCAAAATCCATGCAAATGTTCACAACATTGACTACAGAGTACATTTTTTGTTTGGTTCTGTCAATTACTATAGTGTATAATAATACTGTTAGACATTGTATGAGAACTTTCTAATCAAGGATAAACGGCTCCGCTGTCTTTTAGACAGGCGCGTTTACCGGCATATTATAAGAACAAGTTTACAGTGAAAAATTTATTAAGCTTTATAATTAAAGGATAAACGGCTTCGCTGTCTTGTGGAAATCCTTTCTTAAGGATAAAGAGTTAGCTCGTATAATTATAAGATATTGTTATAAATTACATTCATGGCGCAGGTTGTTGAAACAGCTTTGCGGCCTTAATACCTGGATAACAGACGTGGAGCGGAGCTCCAGAAGCCATTCATTTTGTAACGAATTCTGAAGGCGCTATTTCGCATAAAATGCACCTTTTGAAATTCTAACGCATCATCAAGGCGTTATCTGTGAAAAAATACTCTTTTGGGCAGCATTTTACAGCCAATAAGCATGCTACAATTCGTTACAAATTTAAAACAAGCTTTTTCGGCATAATAGCGCTACTAGCATTCGTTAGAGTTTCCAAACGAGTTTTTCAACAGCCTGATAGCTCCATTGAGTTCAAGGCAAGAAGTTTGCCTATGAGTCCAAGGCAAGAAGTGTCTAATTGTTATTGTATAAGTCTTAATCATTCAACAAAGAAAAAAAAGATATAGGAGGGCCCGTATTGTCCTTATTGCACGCAGCTGTACTGACTCCCTTTCTCTTTGCCTGCCTAGTACCTGTTTTATTTAAGAAATTCCGCAACATACATACCGGGTGGTTCGTGCTTCTCGTTCCGCTTACTCTTTTCAGTTATTTTTTTACGTATTTCATATCATCGTATTTTCCTCTTAATTCAGCAATGACCCCTATGCAATTTTCTATTCCGTGGGTCCCTTCTTTGGGTATCCATTTCTCTTTGTATGTGGACGGCTTATCGCTTCTGTTCCTGCTGATTATAACCGGTATTGGATTGCTGGTCGTGCTGTATTCGATTTACTACATGTCGAAGGAACGGGAGGCGCTGCACAATTTTTACGTCTATTTGCTCATGTTCATGGGGGCAATGCTCGGCGTAGTGCTTTCTGATAATGTCATTGTCCTTTACTTGTTCTGGGAGCTGACAAGTGTATCATCTTTCCTGCTTATCGCTTATTGGTATCAGCGCAAAAATTCCCGTTATGGGGCGCAGAAGGCGATGCTTATCACAATGACTGGCGGATTCGCCATGCTCATCGGATTTCTTATGCTCGGACATGTTGCAGGCACCTTCAGTATAAGAGAAATGATCGGAGCATTGGACCAAATTACGGCAAGCGGGCTTTTTGTGCCAGCTATGCTTTTGATTTTACTTGGTGCATTTACGAAATCAGCCCAATTTCCATTTCATATATGGCTGCCTGACGCGATGGAGGCTCCTACGCCGATCAGCTCTTATTTGCATTCCGCAACGATGGTTAAGGCGGGCATTTATATCGTAGCCAGATTTACGCCTATTTTTGGCGGCGAAATGGAATGGTTCTGGATCATTGTGACGGTAGGGATGATCACGTTATTCTGGGGCTCCTTTATGGCCATTCGCCAGGTTGATTTGAAGGCGCTGCTGGCCTATTCCACAATAAGCCAGCTGGGGCTTGTGATGACCTTGCTCGGCATCGGCTCTTTGGCGCTTAATGGACAATTCAGCGATCAATACAAGCTGTTTGCTTTTGCCTTGCAGGCCGCTATATTTCACTTGGTTAACCACTCTATCTTTAAAGGCTGTTTATTTATGGTTGTCGGCATACTTGACCATGAGACGGGCACACGGGATATCCGTAAGCTCGGCGGTTTGATGAGCATTATGCCGGTGTCATTTACATTGACGCTGATCGGCGGGCTGTCAATGGCAGGCTTGCCGCCATTCAGCGGATTTTTAAGTAAGGAAATGTTCTTTACAAGCGTATTGTCAGTATCAAGCAATATGGCCACTTGGACAGTGCTTATTCCGATTGCCGCCTGGCTTGCCAGCGTGTTTACATTCGTATACTGCCTGAGGCTTGTCTTCAGAACCTTTACTGGCAATTATCGGCCAGAGCTGCTTGACCGCAAGCCGCATGAGGCTCCGCTTGGCATGCTTATTCCGCCTGGCATATTGGCGCTGCTTGTTGTGCTCGTATTTTTCTTCCCGAATCTGCTTGCGAACAACGTGCTTGAGCCTGCTATGCATGCGGTGCTGCCGAATTTCCTGCCGGAAGGTGAGCGCTTTGTAGAGCCTATTTCGGCATGGCATGGCTTTCAGCCAGAACTGTTTATGACGATAGGAATCGTTATTCTGGGAACGATATTGCATAAGCAATTTAAACGCTGGGCAGAAATTTATGACAATCTGCCGCGCAAATATACGTTGAATAATGCTTACGAAAAAGGTTTGCAGGCGCTGGAACGCAATTCGCGCAATTGGACCGCCAAATATATGACCGGAAGCTTAAATACTTATTTAATGTATCTGTTTTCTTTTGTCATTATTGTAATTGGCGGCTCATTGCTGCTGCAGCGTGCGTTCGTTATCGACTGGTCGTACGCATCTCCGATAAAAGTATATGAATACGTACTGGGCATCGCGATTGCAATTGTTGCAGTGTACATTATATTTGTTAATTCCCGTGTCACATCCGTCATTGCCGTAGGTGCGGTTGGCTATTTGGTGTCGCTGTTCTTTGTTATATTCAGAGCGCCGGATCTTGCATTAACTCAGCTGGTTGTTGAAACGATAACGACAGCGTTGTTTTTAATGTGCTTTTATTTTATGCCTAAGCTGAAAGCAGAAATGAAACGATTGCCGTTAAATATAGCTCATTTAACTATTTCTATAGGTGTTGGCTTAACGCTTACCTTAGTCGGATTATCGGCTATGGGGCATAAGCTGTTCCCGTCCATCACTGTCTTTTTCGAGAATGCATACGAATTGACAGGTGCTTTAAATATGGTTAACGCTTTGCTGGTTGACTTCCGCGCCTTTGATACGATGCTGGAGATTGTCGTGCTGTTTACAGCAGGAATTGGCATATACACATTGATCAAGATGCGTAAGTCAAAAGGGGGACAATAATGAACTTCAAAGATACGATTTTGCAAACGGCGGCCAAGGTGCTTGTCTTTATCATTATAACGTTCTCCATCTATATTATGTTTGCCGGCCATAACAATCCGGGAGGCGGCTTTATCGGCGGCCTTATTACAGCGTCTGCCTTGCTGCTGCTCTATATTTCCTTCAATGCTCAGACTGTGCTCGAAATATTGCCTATGAATTTCCGGATTTTAGGTGCTGTCGGCTTGCTGCTTGCCGTCCTAACCGGCGCTGGGGCGTTTTTGTTCGACGTTCCTTTTTTGACGCAAAAGTATGAGTATGTAAATTTGCCATTGTTCGGGGAAACGGGACTTGCGACCGCCGTATTGTTCGACTTAGGCGTATACTGTGCAGTTGTAGGCACGACTATGACGATTATTCAAAGCATAAGCGAGGACGCGTAGTATGGAAATATTTATTACAATTATCGCAGGAATTTTGTTTACGGTCGCAACCTATCTTGTTTTAAGTAAATCGCTGCTGCGTATTATTTTGGGCCTGTCTTTGTTTTCGCATGGTGTCCATTTGATGCTAATGGCAATTAACGGATTGAAGAAGGGGGCCGCTCCTTTGCTGGGAGAAGGCGCCGAGAGCTACACCGATCCGATACCGCAGGCGTTAATACTTACCTCCATCGTTATCAGTTTTGCACTTACTGCATTTTCATTAGTGCTGGGATACCGGGCTTATCAAGAGCTGGGTACTGATGATGTGGAGAAGCTAAGGGGACAAACCGATGAATAATATAGTTGTACTTCCAATCTTTCTTCCGCTGCTATTTGCGATTGTTTTATTCTTTTTTCAAGGGCGCCACAAGCTTCAGCATGTTATCGCTACATCTGGTGCAGCGGCGACGCTTGTTGTCTCCCTGATGCTTATCGGCCAGGTATACAATAACGGAATACAGGTTTTGCATATTGGGGGCTGGAGGGCGCCGTACGGTATTCCGCTCGTAGCTGATATGCTCGCTGTGCTGCTGGCAGCAGTAGCTTCTATAGTAACGCTCGCCTGTATTTTATATGCCCAGCATTCGATTGGAGAGCAGCGCAAAAGCAACTATGTTTACCCTTTAATGCTGCTGCTGTTGACAGGGGTAAACGGTTCGTTTTTGACAGGAGATATTTTTAATCTATTTGTATTTTTTGAAGTGATGCTGCTGGCATCTTATGTGCTCATTAGCTTGGGCAGCGGGAAAACGCAGCTTCGGGAGACGATTAAGTATGTCGTCATTAATATGCTTTCCTCTAGCCTGTTTGTTATAGCAATCGCTTATTTGTACTCGATTACAGGCACGCTCAATATGGCCCATTTGGCTGAAAGAGTGGCGGAATCAGGCCAAACAGGCTTGCTGACAACAGTAAGCTTGCTGCTCCTCACTGTATTTGGATTGAAATCAGCGCTGCTTTTATTTTTCTGGCTGCCAGGCTCTTATCGTGTGGCGCCGCTTCCTATTATGGCTTTGTTCGGCGCATTGCTGACTAAAGTCGGTATTTACACCATACTTAGAACGTTCACTTTAATATTTAATCATGAGCCGCAAATTACCCATCAAATAATGCTGTGGATGTCGGCTATTACGATGGTGCTTGGCGCAATAGGCGCGGTTGCTTATTGGAGCATCAAACCGATTCTCGTCTACAACATCATTATTTCTATCGGTTTTATTGTATTCGGCATCGCACTTGCCACTCCTGAATCGCTTGGCGGAGCTTTGTATTATCTCATTCACGATATGCTCGCTAAAGCATTAATTTTCATACTTGGGGGTACTATTATCAGTATTGCCGGCACAGATAAGCTTAAAGAAATAAGCGGGCTTATCCGCTATCGTCCATGGCTTGGCTGGCTGTTCCTGTTAGCTGCGCTAGCATTGGCAGGCGTTCCGCCGCTTAGCGGATTTATCGGTAAAATAACCGTTTTAAAGAGTGGAATCTCAGAGCAGCAATATGTGATGACAGCAATCGGAATTATAACAAGCCTGTTCGTGTTGTATTCCGTTATCAAAATATTTATTAACAGCTTTTGGGGAGAAACCTTGCTGAGCGAAGGCGAGGAAAAATCGACTGGCAAGGGTGCATTGCTGCCGGCGGCGATACTTGCCATTCTCGTAGTTGGAATGGGTGTTGGAGCAGAGGGTGTCATGCTGTTTGTCAATGAAGCTGTACAGGTGATGACAAATCCATCTTTATATATAGAGGCTGTGCTGTACTCTTCGTAGCGCCGGCCGTTTGATCAGGGAGGAAGTGATAGAAAAGTGACGATGCAAATATTGCTCAATTTGCTCATTGCAATGGTATGGATGCTGCTTCATGATGAGTGGAATACATTAACCTTTATGATCGGCTACGTCATTGGAATGAATATGATCTTTATACTAAGACGATTCTTCCCAACACCTTTCTACGGCCGCAGAGTATGGGCTATTATTAAACTGCTTTATTTATTTGGCATCGAAATTGTAAAGTCGAGTGTTATTGTTATCGCTCAAATTACACGTCCCAAAATTAATATTCAGCCTGGGATATTCAAAATGACTACCTCGCTCAAGTCGGAATGGGAAATTACGATGCTGTCCAATCTGCTTACGCTTACGCCAGGCTCTGTCATTATGGAGGTAGCGCCAGACGAAGGAATTCTCTATGTCCACGCTATGGATGTTGCCGAATTTCAGGGAGAGATCGAGAAGACGAAGCGCTTGTTTGAGAAAGCGATTAGAGAGGTGATGGGCTAATGTTCGATACGCTGCTCTTTATATGTATGAGCCTCTTGTCAATATCTATCGTTATCGCTCTGTATCGCGTTGTAAAAGGGCCTACTTTGCCAGATCGCATATTAGCGCTTGATTCAATCAGCTACAGCATTATTGGGATTATTGCGATTCTATCGATCCTGCTTGATTCCAGGGCTTACCTGGAGACGATTCTGCTAATCGGCATACTGGCATTCCTCAGCACAATCGCCCTATGCAGATTTTTGGAAAGAGGTGTCGTGATTGAACGGAACCGCGATCATTGAAATTATTGTGCTTATTTTAATCATATCAGGCACAATTCTCAGCTTGATAAGCTCGCTTGGCTTTATACGCCTTCCAGATGTTTATAATCGTTCTCATGCCGCTACCAAGAGTATTACTCTAGGCATTATGTTTGTATTGCTCGCTACCTTTATATACTTTTGGTTCGTCCATAACATTATTAGCATCAGACTGCTGCTCGGAATTATTTTTGTATTTTTGACTGCTCCGGTAGCTGGCCATATGATTGTCCGGTCCGCTTATCGGTCGGGGACCAAGCTGTCGGACACCAGCATCAAGGATGATCTGGGCGATGATCTAAAGAAGCATAAAGAAGCGCTGGAAAGCCAATCCTAACGATACACAATTCCTCATCAGCATATGTCTTCGTAGAAGAAGATATGGGGTGGGGAATTTTTTTGTATAATATGACGACGATCGTTAAAATTTGCTGTATAATCATGGGCAATATGACGTAAAAGGAGTATGTGCAATGCGGGAGCAAACGATTATTCGCTTTGAACATGTGACGAAGCGGTATGCTCATAATGAGGAAGCAGTCTTGAAGGATGTCAGCTTTACAATTGAAAGAGGCAAGTTCTATACCCTTCTAGGTCCTTCCGGCTGCGGCAAAACGACAATTCTAAGATTAATTGCTGGATTTACGGAACCATCTGAAGGGAATATTTATTTTAACGGGCGAATTATTAATAAGGTTCCTGCCAATGAGCGGCAGGTGAATACGGTATTTCAAGACTACGCATTATTTCCGCACCTCAATGTATTTGAGAATGTAGCATTTGGTCTTCGTATTAAAAAGCTTAAAAATGCTGCTATTGCCGAAAAGGTTAAAGAAGCGCTGCGTTTTGTTAACCTTAGCGGATATGAGAATAGAGAAATTTCCGAGATGTCCGGCGGCCAGAAGCAGCGTGTAGCTATAGCCCGGGCGATTGTAAATGAGCCGGAGATTATACTGCTCGATGAGCCGCTGTCTGCGCTCGATTTGAAGCTTCGAACAGAGATGCAGTATGAGCTGCGCGAGCTGCAGCGGCGGCTCGGCATCACGTTTATTTTTGTTACGCATGATCAAGAAGAAGCGCTTGCCATGTCAGATGAAATATTCGTTATTAATGGCGGAAAAATTCAGCAGTCAGGCACGCCTACAGATATTTATGATGAGCCTATTAACCGTTTTGTTGCAGATTTTATTGGAGAATCCAATATCGTCAAGGGTAAAATGACACGAGATTTCGAGGTGGAGTTTGGCGGCCATGCCTATGAATGCGTCGACCAAGGGCTGCTTCCTAATGAAGTAGTGGATATTGTCATTCGGCCCGAGGATCTAGAAATTACTTCTCCTGACAAAGGCAAGCTGCAGGTACGGGTAGACTCACAGCTGTTCCGCGGCGTCCACTATGAAATTTGCTGCTATGACGCTGCGAACAATGAATGGCTGGTGCATTCTACACGGAAAGCTGCGGTTGGAGAGCATATTGGTCTTTATTTTGATCCTGAAGCGATTCATGTCATGCGTTTGAATGAGACGGAGGAGGAATTCGACAAGCGTCTCGAGTCCTACGGCGGGGAGAATGATAGCGATGGCTAATAAGGCAAGAAGCTTATACCTAATCCCTTATCTACTATGGATTGCCCTATTTGTCATTGCGCCAATCGTATTGATTGTGTACTATTCTTTGTTTGATGTAGAAGGCAATTTCACGTTCAGTAATTACGAAAAATTTTTTACACCTGTTTATTTGAAAATGACGCTAAGCTCGTTTTGGTATGCTTTTTTAATTACAGCATTTTCACTGCTGGTAGCTTATCCGACCGCTTATTTACTGACCAAGACAAAGCATAAGCAATTATGGCTGCTGCTCATTATCGTGCCAAGCTGGATTAACCTGTTGTTGAAAGCATATGCTTTTATCGGCTTGTTTGGCACATATGGGTTTGTTAATGCTGTGCTGGAATGGAGCGGTATCGGCACGAAACAAATTTTATTTACAGATTTCAGTTTTATATTTGTTGCCGTATATATATTTATTCCATTTATGATATTGCCTATATTCAACGCCCTCGAAAAAATGAACCCAACTCTAGTGTTTGCGGCCAGAGATTTGGGGGCATCGGCTTGGACTACATTTAAGCGAGTTATATTCCCGTTAACGATTAACGGTGTTAAGGCAGGCTGCATGTCCGTCTTCATTCCTGCGCTTTCCTTGTTTATGATTACGCGCCTTATTGCAGGCAATCGGGTTATTACACTTGGAACAGCTATTGAGCAGCATTTTCTTGTTACGCAGGACTGGGGAATGGGTGCGACGATTGCCGTGTTCCTTATCATTGCGATGGCATTATTTATGGTGCTGACCGGCAGCAGAAAGAAAGGAGTGCTGGACATTGTTAAAAAATAGATGGAAGCTCTCCAATCTTTACTTGATTGCTATATTTATTATTTTATATGCGCCGATTTTTTATCTGATTTTGTATTCGTTTAACAGCGGCGGCTCCATGCGCAGCTTCGAAGGGTTTACGTGGGAGTTTTATGCCGATGTATTCCAGGATACGCGTTTGCTTATTATTGTGTTGAATACGTTCGTAATAGCGCTGCTGTCTGCTGTTATTTCGACAATACTGGGCGTACTTGGCGCGATTGCAATTTATCAGCTGCGCAGCAATCGTCCCAAGCAGACCTTGCTTACACTCAACAATGTATTAATCGTAAGTCCGGATGTCATTATCGGTGCGTCATTTTTAATATTGTTCACGTTTATTGGCATTCAGTTGGGATTCGTGTCGGTATTGCTGGCCCATATTGCGTTTAGCGTGCCGATCGTCGTTATTATGGTATTGCCTAAGCTTGAGGAAATGAGCAGCACGCTCATCGATGCGGCTCGTGATCTTGGAGCAAGCTCATGGGATGTGCTGTCAAAAGTAATTTTGCCTTACATTAAACCAGGCATATTTGCCGGCTTCTTCCTGGCATTAACATACTCGCTGGATGATTTTGCAGT
The DNA here is from genome assembly GCF_036541265.1 of Paenibacillus sp. IITD108. Taxonomy (NCBI): domain Bacteria; kingdom Bacillati; phylum Bacillota; class Bacilli; order Caryophanales; family Paenibacillaceae; genus Paenibacillus; species Paenibacillus sp. IITD108. Next base: position 98,894 of record NZ_JAZHCT010000022.1, read on the forward strand.
GACCTTCTTTGTTACTGGCAATGGCTATTCAACATTATCCGTCGAGATTTATTCACGGGCAAGACAGGGAGTGTCCTTGTCGATCAATGCGCTTTCGGCATTGCTGTTCCTCTTCACCATATTACTAGTTGCAGGCTATTACTTTATTAATCAGCGGAATCAAAAGCCTGCCAGCAAGGAGGAGAGAGGATGAAACAGCTAGTCCGCACATTTCTACTTGTCGTTATAGCAGCTTTAGGAATGATGTACGCAGCCAAAATGCTTAACTCCAGCGCAGGCTATTCCAGTGGAAATACACTGACGATCTACAATTGGGGAGACTACATTGATCCAGATTTAATTAAGCAGTTCGAGCAGGAAAGCGGAATTAAAGTTATTTACCAAACCTTTGACTCCAACGAAGCGATGATGACTAAAATTTCGCAAGGCGGAACCGCCTTCGATATCAGTATTCCTTCAGAGTATGCCATCAGCAAAATGAAGGAGGAAAATTTGCTTCAAAAGCTGGATCATAGCAAGCTGCCGAACTTGCAATATATTGATCCGCGCTTTATGCATCTTTCCTTTGATCCGGACAATGCGTATTCAATCCCATACTTCTGGGGAACTTTAGGCATCGTCTATCATCCTGATTTGGTTGGCGATCTGACCTTTGAAAGCTGGGATGAATTGTGGAGCGAACAGCTGCGCAATCAAATTTTACTGGTGGACGGGGCGAGAGAGGTTATAGGAATGGGCCTTAACAGCTTGGGCTATTCCTTGAATGATACGAATGAAGAGCATTTGCAGGAAGCGGTGAAGAAGCTTACGAAGCTGACACCCAACGTAAAGGCTATTGTAGGCGATGAAATCAAAATGCTGTTGGCCAATGAGGAAGCTACTGTAGGCTTAGTATGGTCCGGCGATGCTTCAGAAATAATGGATGAAAACGATGTGCTGGAATATACAGTTCCTGAAGAAGGTTCAAATCTATGGTTTGATAATATGGTTATTCCAGCCTCTGCGCGCAATGTTGAAGGAGCGCACCAGTTCATTAATTTTATGCTCGATCCTGAGGTCGCCGCGCAAAATGCAGAGTATGTCGGCTATTCTACGCCTAATAAAGCTGCTCTGGAGCTGTTGCCCGAAGATATTTCAGGAGATGAGCGCTTTTATCCGGATGAGGAATTAACGGCGCGGCTTGAGGTTTATAACAATCTGGGCGCTAAAATGCTGTCGCACTATAATGAGCTATTTTTGCAATTCAAAATGCACCGCAAGTAATGTAATTATTTCCAGTCCACCCTGCTTATTCGAATGTCTAGAAAGGGTAAGCCTGTGCTTATTATGTCTTGTTTACTACAAGATCGGGTTGCTGTTTAAGAGGAAGACACAACATCTAGGCAAGCTTAAAGCAGGGCGGATATATTATAAAATCTGGTTAAAATTAAAGACATATTAATGACAATTGGACAAATTCCTAAAAATATACACATTTTTTTGTGAAAAAATCCTTTCAAAATAAGATATGACAGGTTAAAATTATTAAATCGGCTACTGCCTCGAGTCGAACTTTAAAAAGAAGGACTGAAACGGTATGACAGCAACTACGGTTAAAGAGAATTTAAACCCTTATGAGATCGCTCAACAGCAGGTTGATGCAGCCGCAAAGCTGTTGCAACTGCCGGAGCATGTCACTAATTTATTGAAGCATCCAAAGCGTGTGCTTTCGGTAAGCTTTCCAGTAAAAATGGATGACGGTTCGGTTAAAGTTTTTGAAGGCTTTCGAGCGCAGCACAATGATGCGATCGGACCTACAAAGGGAGGAATTCGATTCCACCCGGGAGTTACACTTGATGAAGTGAAAGCTTTGTCGATGTGGATGAGCTTTAAGTGTGGTGTAGTAGGTTTGCCGTATGGCGGTGGCAAAGGCGGCGTAATTTGTGATCCTCATGATTACAGCAAAGCTGAAGTTGAACGGATTAGTAGAGGATTTATGGAAGCAATTGTAGACTTCGTTGGACCGGACAAAGATATACCTGCACCAGATGTGTACACTACCCCGCAAATCATGGGCTGGATGATGGACACGTACAGCAGGTTGAAAGGCACTTATTCACCTGGCGTTATTACAGGCAAGCCGCTAATTGTCGGTGGCTCTAAGGGTCGTAATGAAGCAACAGCTCAAGGCTGTGTGTACACGATTCTTGCAGCACTAGAGGACAAAGGATTGCCGGTTGAGAACGCGACAGTTGCTATTCAAGGGTACGGAAACGCGGGAAGAATTGCAGCGCGCTTGCTAAGCGAAGCAGGCTGCAAGGTTGTAGCAGTAAGTGATTCGAAATGCGGTATCTATGATGCAAATGGCCTTGATCTTGAGGTTGTTGGTAATTTGAAAGACAATTCCTCCATTGCAGAATATGGCCAATCCCATATCATTACAAACCAAGAATTGCTTGAACTAGAAGTAGACATCCTCGTACCAGCCGCTCTAGAGAATGTCATTACGGCAGCTAATGCAGACAACATTAAAGCAAAAATCATCGCAGAAGCCGCTAATGGACCAACTACCCCTGAAGCAGATCGCATCCTATTCAGCAAAGATATTACAGTTATCCCAGATATTCTTGCTAATGCAGGCGGAGTTACCGTTTCCTATTTCGAGTGGGTACAAAATCTTCAGCACTACTACTGGAGCGAAGCAGAAGTATTGGATCGTCTAAAAACAAATATGATTATTTCCTATGAAGCAGTTCGCGATATGGCAAATGAATTCAAAACTGACTTCAGAACTGCTGCGTATATGATTTCTATCAAGCGCATTGCATCTGCAATGGAAGCACGCGGCTGGATCTAATAACCGTCATAATGAAGGATGATGTTAGATTGAATAAAAAAATTAAGATTGGAATAGTAGGCTATGGCAATCTGGGCCGTGGAGTAGAGCTTGCAATCGCACAAAGCCCCGATATGGAGCTGAAGGCTATCTTTACGAGACGCGACCCGGCTACTATTACTTCAACGACAAAAGCATATACGATAGATGACGCAGAAAAGTTTACCAATGAAATTGATGTTATGATTTTGTGCGGCGGTTCGGCTACTGATTTGCCTGAGCAAGGCCCGCAATTCGTAAAAATGTTTCATACGGTGGACAGCTTTGACCGCCATGCGCGAATTCCGGAATATTACGATTCTATTAACGAAGCTGCGGTTGCAAGCGGCAAGATTGGAGTAATCTCCACCGGTTGGGATCCAGGATTGTTTTCCTTGAATCGCCTGCTTGGCGAAGCGGTATTGCCAGAAGGCAAGGAGTATACGTTCTGGGGCAAAGGTGTGAGCCAAGGTCATTCCGATGCGATTCGCCGTGTGAATGGCGTCAAAAATGGCGTGCAGTACACGATCCCAAGTGAAGATGCTGTCGAGAGAGTACGCGCTGGAGAAAATCCTGAGCTGGATACTCGCGAGAAGCATATCCGTGTTTGTTATGTTGTGAAGGAAGAAGGCGCTGATGAGACGGCAATCGCAAATGAAATCAAAACGATGCCGAATTATTTCGCTGACTACGATACAACGGTACACTTTATTACAGAAGACGAGCTGAAAGCTAAGCATTCTGCAATGCCTCATGGCGGCATGGTGCTTCGCAGCGGCAAAACAGGAACAGGCAATACGCAAATTATTGAATTTGGTTTGAAGCTGGACAGTAATCCTGAGTTTACAGCGAGTGTTGTAGTAGCATGTGCAAGAGCAGCCTATAAGCTTGCTGAAGAGGGTCAAAGAGGCGCTAAGACGATCTTTGATATTCCGCTAGGCTATTTGTCGCCTAAGTCTGGAGCTGAGCTTCGAAAGGAAATGCTGTAATCATCTAATTGCGGCGAGCCTAATATGAATCAAACAGATTGAAGAAGTCCCAGGCAGAGTAATGCTTGGGACTTCTTCACTATTTAAGTAAGCTAAGGTTACTTTTGTATGAAAGCTGACTTATTATTACATAATGTATATAATTTCTTAGACTTGCAGGAGGTGCTGCAATGATGAAATGGGTAAAAATGAGCGGTAAATGCCTTCTAGCCGCATTTTTATTGTTGTTTGCGCTACTCTGTTTGTTTGAAATTGTTTTTATAGCAGGCATATGGTTTAAATCGACTTTTGAGGGGATCGATTAATTGTGGGCAACTAATGATAAGCAATAAGAAAGGGGAACGAAGAGCAAGATTGGGAATGGAGAAGCGGCAGCGTCCGCCTTTGTAGACCAATTTTATCCTTTATAGGGGTTATTTCGTCAAAAAAATTGGACTACAACAGCGGTCGGAATCCCAAACTTGATCGTAGCAGTATCCCTTACGATTGCCTTATTCACAATTAATCGACACCCTCCATTTATTAGCCGAATAAAGAACGGAGGCTGGCAGTAGTGGCAGGTTCAATCATTATGAATGAGAAAATAAAAGCAGCAGAGGTTTTGCTGACTGGATTAGATGGGCAGGAGATAGGCGTAGTTTCTCGCGAGGATGCGCTTGCTATGGCTAAGCAGCAATCCGCAGATCTGGTATGTACATCGCTGATGAGCAGTCCGCCGCCCTGCCGCCTTGTTGCCAAGGGGCAAGCCAAGCAGCAGCGCGATCAGCAGAAAAAGCAGGAAAGCAATAAGCCAGCCAAAGTGAAGGAGCTTCGTCTGTCACCAGAGATTGAAGAACATGATTATGAGACGAAATGCCGTCAGGCACAAAAGCTTCTTGAGTCAGGCCACTCCGTACTGCTGGTTGTCAAAATTAGCGGCAAGCAGGGAGCGGCAGCGAAGGAGCTTATCGAAAGATTAGTGAAGGATCTGGCAGAATCGGGGAGCAAGCAAACAGGAATACAAGTGAGCGGCAAGCAGGCGGCAGTACAACTTCAGCCTAAAGCTGAATAGAGTTACGGGCATAAGAGAGCAAGGGAGACTGTCGATTAATTGTGGGCAACTATTAAAAAGCAATAAGAAAGGGGATATCCTTAACAGGGTTTATTTATTAAGAAAAATTGGACTACAACAGCGGTCGGAATCCCAATCTTGATCGCAGTGGCCCCCCTTCTTATTGCTTGTTGCCTTATCCACAATTAATCGACAGTCTCCAGGGAAGCCTTAATGTAATAAAAATATCCAGCCTGAGGTTGACGAACAAGCATTCAATCATATAAACTATAGTTACGCTTAATTTCCGATCTTTCGAATCGGAAAGCGGGGGAACCAATCTTGTGGGGCGAATAGATCGCATGAAGCGAATCTTAGGGGACCATCTTACCCGAGTCCGTCAGCTAACCTCGTCAGCAGTGGGTGGGTCATTGCTTTCTTAATTTATAATCTTACACATAATGACCCTGTTAAAGTGATAGCAGCAGTCCTACGCGACTGCAAGCTCTATTGCTTTGCTGGCACCTGCCGGCCGGGGTTATTTTTTGTTTTTCGTCAGACCATCCACTGGTGAAGCGTGCATATCAAATCTTATTTTAGGAGGGGTTTGAATGGCGCAGCCAAAGTATGTTATGAATTTAGATCGTCTCACAATGATTCCGGAGAGTGAACGAGAGCGACTAAAGCCGATAACAGAAAAGTTTGCATTTCGTGTGAATGATTATTACTTATCGCTCATTGATTGGAATGATCCCGATGACCCGATTCGCAGGTTAGTGATACCGAACGAGGGAGAGCTGATGGAATACGGCAGATGGGACGCTTCTGATGAGGAAGCCAACTATGTCGTGCCAGGGTGCCAGCATAAGTATGGCACAACTGCACTGCTTATTGTGTCAGAGGTATGCGGTGCGTATTGCAGATATTGCTTCCGCAAACGTTTATTCCGCAATGATGTGAAGGAAGCAGTATCCAATGTCGATCCGGGAATTGAGTATATCGCCGCCAATCCGAGTATTAACAATGTATTGCTCACTGGCGGAGACAGCTTAATACTTGGAACACCTAAGTTAAGAAGCATTATTGAACGCTTGAGAGAGATTGACCATGTCAAAATTATTCGCCTCGGCTCCAAGATGCCGGTATTTAATCCGATGCGAATCTATGAGGATGAAGCATTGCTGGAGTTGATCAAGCAGTATTCTACGCCTGAGAAGCGAATCTATGTTATGGCTCATATCAACCACCCACGAGAAATTACGCCGGAGGCAAAGCGCGGCTTTCAAGCGCTGCATGAGGCTGGCGCCATTGTTGTCAATCAAACCCCTATTATTCGCGGCATAAACGATGATGCTGACGTACTTGCCGAGCTGCTGGATCAATTGTCCTGGGCCGGCGTTACCCCTTACTATTTCTTTATTAACCGCCCTGTTGCCGGAAATCGTGATTTTGTTGTTTCTTTGCAAAGAGCATACCAGCTTGTTGAACAGGCTAAAGCAAAGACGTCAGGACTAGGCAAGCGCGTCAGATTATCGATGAGCCATTCTTCAGGCAAAATAGAAATATTGGCGATTGAGAACGGTAAGGCGTATTTGAAGTATCATCAGTCCCGAGAGGGCAATTACGGTCAGTTTATGATTCTTGATTGTCCGCCAGAGGCGTCATGGTTTGACGATTTGCCTGGCAGCGAGAAGTATTGGCAGAAGGAAGAAGAAGAGCAGGACAGCGAGGCTATCGAGGCAGTGTAACTGGAACTGTACTTGCTCATGATGACTTGCGCAAGCTGCTGACGCCGCTGCTGCTTTTCAGTAAGCTATTGTTGTTCAACGAGGCAGGCATTATAATGAATGGACAATAGCTACTGTAAAGCAGACTAGCAGGGAGGGGCATGGTGCAATGAATATACATGAGCAAGACAAAGAGGTTACAGCTGCTCAGCTGGCCGCTATGATCGACCATACGCTGCTGAAGCCGGAAGCAACCAAACAAGAGATTATTGAGCTGTGCAAGGATGCCAGGCAGTATCAATTTGCTACAGTTTGCGTAAACCCAAGCTGGGTTTCGCTGGCAGCCAAGGAGCTGTCAGGCACTTCAACCGGTGTTACAACTGTAGTAGGCTTTCCATTGGGGGCTACCAGCTCGGCTGCCAAGGCATTTGAAGCCAAGCAAGCGATCATGGATGGGGCTAATGAAATTGATATGGTGCTGAATATCGGCTTGCTGCGATCTGGAGAGCTTGCAGCAGTAGAGCAGGATATTGCTGCAGTTGCGCAGGCATGCGGCGATCAGGCCGTTCTGAAGGTTATTTTGGAATCAGGCATGCTGTCTGACGAAGAAATTGTTACTGCATGCGAGCTGTCCGTCCGTGCAGGGGCTAACTTTGTCAAAACGTCAACCGGCTTTGGAAAGGGCGGAGCAACAGAGCAAGCTATCGCTTTGATGCGCCAAACGGTAGGCCCTAATATCGGCGTCAAAGCTTCCGGTGGAGTCCGCGATTATGATACGACCTGCCGCATGATTAAGGCAGGCGCGAGCCGCATTGGTGCTAGCGCAAGCGTTGCGATTGTTCAGGGTCAAAGCGGAGAAGGCTACTAATCATTATATTTAACAAAAAAGCTGCCAGTCTTATACTAGATTGCGCAGCTCATTTTGTTTATATATCTTACTGCTGCAGGGAGCGATTTGCTCACAGAGCCGGTCAGTCGTTCCGTTATTTCGCCCAAAATTGCAGTTTAGAGGAAGTAAAGTGACAGCCGTTCCGTTATTTGCTATTAAATGGCGGAAAGAGCCCCGTTTAGAACCGAATAGCGGAACATGTGGCCGCGAAATTAAAAAAATGGTGGTTTTAAGGCAAATAACGGAACGTGTGTCCAATTCGATTCATTATGGGCAAGCATTTATAAGCACGAAACAACGGAACGTCCAGCCAGGGATATTCCGTTTTCTATATTTTACTAAGAACCGGCACTTCCTTACCCAAGGAAGTGCCGGTTCTGCTTGTCGCCTATTATTTTGCGTCTGCTGTTTCTTCTTTATTTTTATCCAGTGAGTTTTCAATTTTTGCTTTATTTTGGAGATCGGCAGTCAAACCGCTTTCTTCACTAGCAGCTTCCTGGCCAATTAGCATAGTGCGGATCGGGTTTTTGAGCTCGTCCAGCGTAGCGCCTTTCTTATCTTCGGTTTTCTTAATAATATGATATCCGAATTCAGATTTGACGATATCGCTTACTTGATCAACTTCTAGTGCGAATGCTGCCTCTTCAAATTCCGGAACCATTTGTCCTTTCCCGAAGTAGCCCAGATCACCGCCCATGCTGCTGGAGCCGTCTTTTGATTTCTCTTTGGCCAGCTCGGCAAAATCTGCTCCGCCTTTCAACTGCTCAGCAATTTCCTTTGCTTCCTCTTCTGTATCAACTAGAATATGCGAAGCTCTGATTGTATCAGTACCGCCAATGCTGTCCTTGTACTGCTCATAAAACTCTTCAATTTCCTTGTCCGTTACTTTCGTATTCGGTTCATGTGCCTTTCTGACCAAAGCTTGCTGACGAACATTAAAGCTTAGCGCCTCGATAGTAATATTATTTTGTTTAAGCGCTTCCTGGAATTGCTCCTCGCCGCCCATGCTCATTTTAATAGCGTCAATTTCGTCGGTGATATCCTGATCTGTAAAGGAAATGTTTTTTGCTTTAAGCTCCTGCTCAAGAAGCTCGTTGTTAATCATCGTATCAAGAATGGAAGGGCCGGCCAGCAATAGCATTTTCTCATATAAGCTTTCTTTATCAATCGTATTGCTGTTAACCTTCGCTACCGCTTCATTTTTAATGCCAAACGGCGGCTTGATCAATACAAACACTAGAACGGCAGCAAGCACCAGGCTCGTAATCATCCAGGCAGTTCCGCCTTTTTTAACAACTGGAGCTGGAGGAGCAGTGAAGCCGGATGAAGCATTTGCTTGTTGAACGCTATTGTGCGCTGCAGCTTCCTGTTCAATACTTGCATCGTCTTCCTTGAAAGCTTGCTCGTCAGCCTCTGCTTGCTCTGAATTTTCTGCGTCATCCGGGTTGCTTGAGCTGGCAGCTACTGAATTTTTTGCTTGCTCTTCTTCGTAAGCGTATCTTTCTGTATTCGCAGCCTCCACCTCTTGATTCTCTTTTTTGGACTGCGATTGCTCGTTGCTCATTCCATAAACTCCCTTCGAAATCGCTTTTTCCATAACTATATCAAAATATGTACAAAAAAACCTTAATCTAATATAAAATTGTTGCAACTTATGTCGAATCCCTTGGTGCTAATTGGTATACTAATACTTGGTAGTATGACTACAAGTGTGAAGCACGGGTTGTTGCGGAGGGATCAATGATCAGTATTAACGGCAGTTATAATGACTGGATAGTATTATTATCTTTTATGATTGCATTATTTACATCTTATTCTGCTCTTAATCTTACCTATAAGCTATCGAAAACGACAGGCCGGGCACAGTGGAGGTGGCTTGTCGTTTCCGGGTTAGTTATGGGGTTTGGCATATGGTCCATGCATTTTGTCGGAATGCTGGCTTTTCATATGGAAGTTCAAGTAAATTACCATTTGCAAACCACGATCATATCATTATTAGCCAGTATTTGCGCTTCAATGTTTGCTTTTTACATAACGAACAGGAGCACCAGCAGTAAATATACGCTCCCATTGGCTGCAATTATTATGGGCGCTGGTATTGTAACGATGCATTATACGGGTATGGCGTCGATGCAAAGCGCATTTCTACAAATTAAATATGATCCGCTGCTCTTTATTTTGTCTGCTGTTATTGCAGTCATGGCCTCGTATGCAGCGTTGTTCTTCTTTATTCGTTTTCGCCATCGCCATAAATCGGCATGGACCAAATGGCTCGTTGCTTTTCTCATGGGCACAGCTATTTGCGGCATGCACTATACAGGCATGGAAGCGAGCTCCTTCTGGTGTATTGACCCGGTATTGGCAGCCTCACTGCCGCAGAGCTCAACAGATATTTTTCTTATTTTTGCAGTCAGTATTGTTATGCTTGCCTTAGTGGTCGTAACTTCCTTCGCCCTGTTCTGGGAGAGGAAGATATTGAAACAGATGGCGTATAGCGATCCTTTAACAGGATTGCCTAACCGGCATGCGATGAATCAATATTTTACGGACATACAGCCCAAACATTCCTTTTCTGTGCTTTTTCTAGATTTGGACCAATTTAAGCTGATTAATGATACGCTGGGGCATGATGTTGGCGATTTGCTTGTGAAGGAAGTCGGCAGTCGTATTAGCGGCTTTATGAACGCCAGCAGTCATATTTTCAGGCTTGGCGGCGACGAGTTTTTAATGGTTACGAATGAAAAGCAGCATCACAACGCAGAGCGATTGGCTGAACAGATTTTGGAAGAAATCCGCAAGCCGTATGTGTTGATCGGCAATGAGTTGTATGTGACGGGATCTATTGGCATCAGCTATTCGCCTGAGCACGGGACAACCTTGACCGATTTGCTGAAATCTGCGGATACGGCTATGTACTACGCCAAAGGGTTGGGCAAAAATCAGTACTGTTCATACAATGAAGAACTGAATCATAAATTAGTAAGGCGCATGGAAATTGAAAAGGGCTTGCGAACTTCTTTTGTGCTGGATCAATTGAAAATCCACTACCAGCCAAAATGGAATGCGGAGACAAACAAGCCTATCGGCTTCGAAGCGCTGCTGCGCTGGACTCATCCAACGCTCGGCAATATTGCACCGGCAGAATTTATACCTATTGCGGAAGAAACAGGATTGATTGTGCCTATAACAAGGTGGGTATTGAAGCAGGCTTGTATGGATTGCACGCAGTGGAATGCAAAAGGCGACAGTAATCTTTCGGTATCTGTAAATCTCTCTTTGAAAGTTATTGAAAGCAAAAATCTATGGGATATGGTGGACAAATCCTTACAGCAATCTGGCTTATCGCCAGAGCTGCTGGAGCTGGAAATAATAGAGTCAGTTGTACATAACGACGTGGAGGAAGTGCTGCAGCAGCTTAAGCCTATTCAAGAAATAGGCGTGCGTATTTCCATGGACAACTTCGGCTCGGGCTATTCGTTCTTGGGTTCGATTGGTCAAATACCATTTCATACGCTAAAAATCGACAGATTATATATGCAGGATTTTGAATCGCCCACCAAACAGGCAGTTGTTAATTCAATCGTCACCTTGGCAAGTGAATTAAAGCTTCAGCTCATTGCTGAAGGAGTCGAGAATGAAAGCCAGCTGCAGTTTTTGAAAAGAGCAGGCTGCTCTATTATGCAAGGCTATTATTTTAAGCAACCAATGCCGCGAGAGGAATTGGATGCTTGGCTCGATGGGTTGTCCGCATAGTTTAATAGTCCCGCAATGCACTGGAGGAGGAGACAGATGAGGAAAAAAGCGGGCGTTTATGCAGCGCTGTTGGCATGTATTTTTTTGCCTCTGCTTGCTTATTTACTATTGAACATCTCTGCCTATAATGTGACTATCGAAGCGCCAAGAGAGCATTTTTATGTAGTCAGCATTGTTTCGATGCTGGCGCTTCTCCTTGCCATTGTTGTCAGTTTTATTGCTGTACGAGTTCGGAATATTAAAGTTAGCTTCTTATCCTTAGCGTACTTATCGCTGTCTGCTCTTTTTTTGTTAATCGGCTTGTCCTCATCGGCAGATGTCATGCGATTGCATGAATCTGAGAGCAATGCGATTTATTTGAGTGTTCTGCTAGCCTCGTTCTGGCTGTGGCTCTCTACAATCGCAGTTGACCGTTTTGCCATTCGCTGGTTTGCCAGAAGGCAAGCCTGGCTTTTGCCGGTTTGGTCTCTTTTACTGCTAATCGGCGTACTCGTGGTTTGGAATGAACCAGAGTTAATGAAGCTGCTGTACATGGGCTCATTAAGCAGATGGATCATACTAGCGATTATTATTGCGCTCAACAGCTGGACGATTCGTCATTATGTCCACAATTATACGGTGTCATGCTTTCCGTTGCAGCTGGCGATGGCTTATAGCACAGGCTGGCTGATGGCTGCTGGAATTATTATAACAACAGGCGAGACATGGAGCTTAAGCTGGTGGACGTTCCATGTGCTCTTGTTTGCTGCTGTCGCTATTATGATGATCGGTATGCTTAGGGAGTATTGGAGCAGAGGCTCGCTGCTATCTACGTTTAAGCAGTTATTTTATATTCATTCCTTTGACTGGATGAGAATGTATATACGGCCGAGCGTTAAGCAGCTTGTTATGACGACCGAGGCAAGGGATGCTTATACGGCGGGTCATAATTATCGTGTAGCCAGGTATGCGTTAAAGCTCGGAGAAGAGCTTAAGCTTCCGCTGGCTCAGCTACAAGCAATTATGCAAGGCGGGCTAGTGCATGATGTGGGCAAGCTTTCCATTGCTAATCAAATATTGAACAAACCTGGGAAGTTAACGCCAGAAGAACGGGCTATTATCGAAGAGCATCCCGTTGCGGGATATGAAATATGCAAGCGACTCGGTTTTATGATTGAAGAGCTGTCTATCATTCGATCTCATCATGAAAAGTTCAATGGCACTGGCTACCCAGACCGCCTGCAAGGCCAGGAAATACCGCTGCTGGCTAGAATTACAGCAATAGCAGATGTCTATGACGCGCTTACTTCAACACGCTCGTATCGAAAAGCAATGACGCAGGAAGAAGCGATGGCCATTATTGTAAAAGAGAGCGGCAGACATTTTGACCCCCATTGCGTAGAAGCGTGGAAACGTGTCGTGGCAGAGCAATCAGATTTTTTTTCTAATATAATGCAGACAAATTCTCCTGTTAAGCTATAATAACATTTATACACTAGTTCAATATTTTGGAAGTGATGGAAATAGAACGAATGGTGGAGGAAGCGGTATAAGGAGGAATATGCATGTCACTTCGTACAAAAGGGTTACTTCTTATCGTCATTATTTCTCTCATTCCTCTTCTTATTGCGGGCTACGGGAATTATACTGCAGTCAAGCATACGATGCTGCAAACGGAGTATGACAAAATTGCAAGCCAGCTTGATATGCGCTCTAAGGAGCTCTCCGCTTGGATTTCGATCCGTCAGGCAGAATTATTGATAATGAGCCGAACGCGTCTCGTAAGATATGGAACGAGCGAGGAGCGAATCGCTTATTTCGAGCGGGAGCTGGCTCGAAGCGGATTTTCAGAAGCAGCACTCGGTTTTATTGATTCAAATGGAATGGCAGTACGCAGCGATGGCGCATCATTAAATTTAAGTGATGAGTCTTTTTTCCAGTTGGCTCTAAAGGGCGAAGCTATTATAACCGATCCCTATACATCAAAGCATTTTTTAAATTACGAAACGGTTATAGCGGTACCGGTCTTTGACCCCGAATCCTTTCAAAATGTCGGAGTGCTTTATGCAGCTATACCATTCACCTCATTGCTTCCTTACTTAAATATACCTGATCCGGGAACGCCGACAAGATTGTACAACCAGGACGGATTGGTGCTTTATTGCTCAGACATCAAAGAAGCTTCCTTATATAATATACAGGACAAGTCCTCCAAGTTTTATACAGCATCAGCGGAGATGCTATTGAATGACAGCGGAACTGCACTAGCAAAGTATGAGGGGAAGCGCGATCTTGTCTTTTATACCAAAGTTGCTGATACGCCATGGCGGCTTGCGCTTCAGGTGCCGGAATCAGCCTTCCAAACGAAGCTGAATCCAATCTTTTGGAGAATTATGCTTATGATCGTTTTATCGGAAGCAACGATTGTTTTATTGTTCCTTATTTATTTTGAAAGAATTATACATCGCTTGAAAAAGATTTTATCGGTAACGGAGCTAGCCGCTGGCGGAACTTTTCGAACGGAACGATTGAATGCGGTTCCAAGAGACGAAATAGGAATGCTGGCGCATTCTGTGAATGGGATGACAGAGCATTTGCAGGAAATGTTTGATAGGCTAAGCGCGATCATTAATCAGAACCAGTATCCGTTTATCGTTTTGGATGAAAATTATTATGTCACGTATATGAATAAGGCCGCAGAAGAAATGCTCGGCTATGAGCTTTATGAGCTGAAGGGAATTGCTACCCCGCTTGATTTTATTGCAGAGGATGAAATTAATAGAGAGGCACAGAAGCTTTCTATTAAGCTAGGCAAAGTAATAGAGCCGTCACTGGAGCTGTTTCAGGCGCTGCAAAACGAGCATGCCTCATATGAGAGAGAATGGTTTTTTATCCGGAAGGATGGGACTCGAATTCCAACTATTTTAAGCTCTAACGGCTTGCATGACCGATCCGGCCAACTAACAGGCATCGTCGGCATGCTTCAGGATATAACGGAGCGTAAAAAGACGGAAACCGTTCGCAACCGCCTGCTTGAAATATTGGAATCAGCAAAGGATCTCATTGCCTCGGTAGATATTAGAGGAGATATTGTCTACATTAACAAAGCAGGCAAAGAGCTGCTCGGTATTACGAGTGAAGGAGAGATGTCTGAGGGTACACTGGAGCAATTTGTGGATAACCAAATGTTTGAGGTGCTGCGCAGAGGAGGCGATTGGGCCAAGCGACACGGATTTTGGGAAAGTGACGCGGTGCTGAAAAGACTGGATGGGCAGGCCGTATATGTATCGATGATTGTCGTTACACATATCGATGAATTGACCGGCGAGATTTTTTTCTCTTGTGTAGCAAGAGATGTATCCGAGCAAAAGCTCGTACAGGAGGAGCTGCTTAGAGCAACCTTAAAGGCTGATGAGGCGAATCGGGCGAAAAGCCACTTTCTGGCCTTGATGAGTCATGAAATACGTACGCCGCTTAACGGCATTATCGGCTTGCTGCAGCTTATGAACAAAACAGAGCTTTCACAGGTTCAAAAGGAATATATGAATATGCTGGCCGTTTCCTCCGAAACCTTGCTGCATATTATTAATGACGTGCTTGATTTCTCGAAAATCGAGGCCGGCAAGGTTGAGCTTGACCGCTATCCTTTTCAACTGGATGTACTGCTGCAGCGTTTGACCAATCAATTAAGCGTATTTCTGGATGAAAAGGAAAACCTGGAGTTTATACTGGATGTCCCAAAACGGCTGCCGCTTATTCTTGTAGGAGATGCAGTCCGCTTAGAGCAGGTTCTGCTTAATTTATGTACGAATGCGATTAAATTTACATACAAGGGCAATGTGAGGCTTAAAGTGGAAGTGTTAGACCAGTCTGAGCAGTCAGCAGATATCCGTTTCCTTATTTCCGATACGGGAATTGGAATGAGCGAGGAACAGATGGACAAGCTGTTCAAGCCGTTTACTCAGGCAGACAGCTCCACCACGCGTAAGTTTGGAGGCACTGGTCTGGGGCTTGTTATTTCCAAAACATTTGTAGACCTGATGGGAGGGGAATTACAGGTTTCGAGCGAGGAGGGGATTGGCAGCACCTTTGAATTCGTACTTACCTTTGCTTCCAATGCTTTGCCGCTGGAGTCCGCTGCAGCTATAAGTATTGAAAACAAACAACGCTCAGTCTGGATTGTCGAGGATAATAAGCAAATGCGCGAGCAGCTACTGTCCGTCGTCGATTTTTTTGAAATGAAGGCGACTGAGTATTCAGCCTGGGAATATGCCTTGGAGCAGCTGCTTGATCAAAAGCAGCCATCGCCTGACATTATTATTTTTGATATGTCTATGTTTTCAGGCAATAAAATCGAGCATTGGCTGGAGCTGAAGCATGTAGCGGACAAGAAAGCTGTACGTACTGTAGCGATTACAACATCGTCGAATCAAAATGAACTGTTGCGCCTTGCGGAGCAGGATCAGCCCTATTGTATCGTAACGAGTCCGATTACGCGCATGAATTTATTCCGTGCAATGAATAAGGTTTTTGAAACAGAGAGCAATGATTTCGTCAAAGCTGCCCGTGAAACGGCCGCAGCGATAAGCAGCAGAATCCCATCTACTCCAAAAATATTGCTTGTTGAAGATAACAAAATCAATCAAATGGTTGCTATCGAAATGCTGCAGCAGGGGGGGTATGAGGTTGAGCTGGCTGAGAACGGGTCGATAGCTTTGCAGAAGTTTGTTGCTGACAGCTGGGATTTGGTGCTTATGGATATACATATGCCGGTTCTTGATGGGGTGGAAGCCGTTCGCGCTATAAGACAGGATTCCAAGTACGATCATATTCCTATTATTGCGATGACAGCCAATGCTGTTAAAAAAGATCATGAGTCTTATATCAGCGTAGGAATGAATGATGTCATTACAAAGCCGGTAAGAGCAGAGCGCTTATACAGTGTAATAGATTTTTGGCTAAAGGGCGGCCATATTTTGCAGCTGCGAGAAAGGGAAGTAAACGAATGGGCGGATAAAGGGGAAGAGGAAAAGAAGCGGGAGCAGGCAAAAGATGCTCATATGGAAGTTTGCGGAATGGATATTGCCAATGCATTGGAACGCATTAATGGCAAAAAAACGATTTTACTTCATATGATGCGGCAATTTTCTCTCGATTATTTTAGATTTTCTGAGCAGCTTAGCATGGAAATCAGCAATCAAAATGTTGATGTAGCGCTTCGTATGCTGCATACATTGCGAGGAGCCTCCGGTTACCTTTCGGCGATAGAGGTTTATCAATCCGCCAGTCGAATTTCAGAGCTGCTCAAGGAAAACGACCGCGGCAGCGATGCGGTTATCGAACGGGAACAGCAGCTGTTAAAAAATAATTTAAGCATGTTAATTAAAGGCATGGAAAAGTATTTAAAGGAGAATTGGGAATGAGCTAACAAATTTCTAACAAATAGTTGTTCATGTTCTTTTCCTCATGTATAGTTAAATTAATTAACTAAATGACTTCATGCCTGTGAAGGGTGACTTCTATGTATAAAATATTAGTGATCGAAGATGACATCATGATGTGTAATATGCTCGCTATGTATTTGTCCGAAGAGGGTTATCATGTTGCACAGGCTAATCAGGCGGAAGAAGGACTGGCGCTTGCTGAGCAGTTTATGCCGAATTTGATTTTATTGGATCTTATACTTCCTGATAAAAGCGGACTCGAGGTATGCTCTCAAATACGCATGCATTCGATGGTGCCTATTATGATTTTGTCTGCAAAAAGCGAGGTCTCGGAGCGTGTGCAGGCTCTTAGAGCCGGTGCTGACGATTATATGTGCAAGCCTTTCAGCATGCATGAGCTTACTGCTCGTATTGAAGCTTTATTACGGCGGTCGCAGGTGCATGTTCAGGATGAGTCAGCTGCAGATACGGCTCAGCAGGAGCATAATAAACGGCTTCAGCTGGATCATGAGCGGCGTGTTTTATTGGTGCAGGGCAAGGCAGTAGAAACAACCTTTTCGGAATATGAGCTGCTAAAGCTGTTCTTGTCGCATCCTGATAAAGTGTTCAGCAGAGAAGAACTGATCAATCAAATAAGAGGCTTTAATTCTTATGTTACAGACCGCTCAATAGATGTTCATATCGTGAATTTGAGGAAGAAGATTGAACCAAATCCTAAGGAACCGGTGTATTTGAGGACAGTATGGGGGTTTGGCTATAAATACACAAATGGAGCAGCAGAACCCGTCATTTAAATAAGAATGCAATTGAAATACAAAGGGACTGTCCGAAGGCCTATGGCCTAAGGCAGTCCCTTTGTCTGTTGCAAACCTAAAACTAGTTAGCTAACTTCCATATATAATTTTGTGCCGTCGTTGTATTGTAATATGGCAACTTCATGAATAACCTCAATGAAATGAATTCTTTTCCATTTTCTTCGGAATTCAAAGTTTAGTTCTAGGTCCTGCAGTTTATGATGAATTTGCTCAACCAGTGCGTTGTTGTCTTTATTACAGTAAACAGGAACAGAGCGGTTCTTAAATGTAATAATTTTCATCATTGCAGACACCTCCATTAGTCTTTCATCTACAATAACATAAACTATTTAGCCGCTTATGAAACAATTGTCAGATTCATATGATCTTTACTAATACTTTTCTAACAATTGTACAGCAAAAAGCACAAGCATATGAGCAGGATAGAAGCTAAGCCATAGCCAGCGAGGTATGCGGATTTTGTCTATTTGTTTCAGCAGCAGAGGGAAGTACACGATCAGCACGGTTGCAAGGAAGCTGTATACCTGCACGAACCAGCCATTAATAAACAAGCCGATAATTATATTAAGGGCGATATGCAGCCACAGCATATGCGCCGGCCGGGCATAGCGGTATATAAGCACAAGCAGCAAGCCGTACATGCCGTAGTCAAAAGCAATGAATTCCATAAAAAAAATAGCGATACAAACAACAAACATCTGTATGAACAAAGCTGAACGGAAATGGTCAATAATGCGAATCGTAAACAGAGCCGCCAGCAAGGTTGCAACGGCGTTTAAATGGTAAGTATGAAATAACAGTGAAAAAGGAATTTGCGAGATAAGCGCCAGTACAGCAAGTCTAGCTGTATATCTTGTAATATTGCGCGTTCTCCCATAGCCAAGAACGAGCAAATAGGCATAGAGAGGAAAGGCAATCCTTCCCACCACGCGGAAATAGGAGTCTTCTGGAAAAAAAGCAGCACCAATATGATCAATCAGCATCGTAAGCATAGCAATGAATTGTATGACAATCACCTCGTAAGGCGTTTCTTCTTGGTAGTATTATAGCATGCTCCTTGCTGGGATTAATAATAAATCCGGAACAATGAAAAATAACTACAGTCCGGCATTTTTTTGCAGTCTTCTGGCAATCTCCATAAAATCCTCTTGTGATATGCCGGGTGCGAATTCCTCCGGAGAGGAAGGCAAGTCAAACATAGGCGCACCTTCGGGAACACCTTGAATGACCTCAAGCGGCAAGCCGTTCAAAGGGTTTTGTCCGTTCCAAATCAGTGCAATATCTTTATAGTCATTAGGACTGAAGGTATATAGCTTATTTCCTAAGCCCATCGCTTCAAATTTTCGGGCTGTTTCAAAATGCTCATTGCTTAAATCCGGTATAGGAATAAGACGCTTCACATCCACTCCAGTTGCAACTTCAAGCGCTTTGGCATACGCCAAAACATGAACTCCCCCTCTTACAAGCAAATAACCGATCATCTCTCGTGCGGTTGGATGATCGGTCATTTCGTATACTCGCATTTTATGTGTGCGCGCCCCGCACTCAAGAAAAAAGTTATGGAGCAAGTCCAAAACCAAATTGCCGCTGCTGAATACATTGTCTCCGGTCCAGGCTCTGCCCATAGAATCGCCTGGCAGCGAGGTTTGGGCTGTACTAATAAAAAAGTAGCTGTTACGTTTGTTCAAGCCTTCATGAAGCGGGGTGGAATCTGGCTGTCCGGCACTGGTTGTACCAGTTAACACCATATTTATAGCTGCTGATACGAGTTCAACATGACCAAGCTCCTCTGCAGTTATGCTAGCAACTAAGTCATAGAAAGGTTTTAGCTTTTTCTTCTCTCGGAAATTGAAAGATTGAAATAAGTAATTGTTCAGCGTGGACATCTCACCGTATTTTCCGCCTAGCAGCTCTTGTACAGCTGCTGCAGCGTTGGCATCAGCGTAGGGAGATGCAGGCAGCTCAATCTGAAGTCGATTCAAGCGTTGAAACAAATAAAAAACCTCCCATCGTAATTGATGCTTTAGTGTATGCCGTGGGAAGAAAAACCATGCTGACTTAATTTGTATAAATTTGTATCACCGTTTATAAAAACCTGTTTGTTTGTACCATCCAAAAATAGAAAGACTGCATATAATAGAACAGCTAGATATGAGAGGGGGGATAATATGAGTAGAGTGTTGAACTCCCGTTTCAATAGGCACGAGTCTGCGGTTGCTGCTACTCAAAGATCTGGCAGGGAGCTGGGTTCTTTCTTTAGAAAGCTAACAAATCGCCGTGTTGCTAGAGAATTCAATAGAGCCGTTCGCTGCCGTGATGCAAGATTCATTGAGCAATTGCTAGGCAGACATTGCCGTGTAGTCCGATTTTTCTGCTGCAACGGATTTAGCTGTGTAACGATTAGATGCGTCTTCGGCCGTTTTGCTTCCAATGTTACAACAGTAGAGATTTGCGTTCGCAATGAGAGATTCTGTGACGGATTTTAAAAAAAAGGAATGCGGCAGCGTTAAGCTGTGCATTCCTTTTTCAAATTATTAGACTTTATAAGTTTTCACGTAATAAGCTGTCAGCCTGCTTGCTTGGAGCCTTCCAGCTCGGATGTGCAGTACTTGCAGCGGGTAGCTTTAATAGGGACTTGAGAGAGACAGCGCGGACATTCTTTCTCAGTCGGATCAGTCGGCTTTTCTTCTTTTTTATGGCTGTTGCGAAGGAAGTTAATACCTTTTACCAGCATAAAAATACAAAATGCAACAATAATAAAGTCTAGCATAACATTAATAAACTGCCCGTAATTAATAGCAGCAGCAGTCGCTAAAGCATCTTTGTCCATATTGGACGTATCTACCAAATAATATTTAAGATCTTTAAAATTCACTTCGCCTAGTAATCTGCCAATTGGCGGCATAATAATATCATTAACAAGGGAGGTAACAATTTTTCCAAATGCACCGCCGATAATGACACCGACTGCCAGATCGATGACATTGCCTTTAACAGCAAATTCTTTGAACTCTTTTAATATTTTTTTCATAGCCAATACCTCCACGATTCTATCATTCACAGTATTACCTGTTAACAATCTCACTATTCATGACATTCTAGCCTATGTAGTCTATTAAACACCTTATTTGCAATAGTTTAAAACCAATCCTTACAAAATGCAACATATTGAATCGACATGAAAAGGATTTTATGGAAATTTGTCGAACTTTCTAATATGTTTATACATTCGAGGAGGCACAGAATGAGTTGGGACATGCTGCTGGAGCCAATCGTTTTGCTGACGGTTGCTTTAGGTGTAATGATCTATACATCTTATACAATGTTTACAATGGTAGACTATTACAAAATGCATAGAAGCAAGCCGCTCCTGTTTATTTTAATTGGCGCAGCTTTCGTATATTCAGTTGGGCAATGGACGACCGGTATGGCAATAGAAATGACAGTCTCACCACATACCTATCTATTTGTCGATAAAGAATCAATTCTGCTGCATGGCTTTGTTGTATCCAGTGCGGCAATCGCAACACTTATATGGAAAAAAAAGCTTCGGTCGAGATATATGTTAAGTGCTGGCCTGTTCATGCTGGGCATAGCAGTACCCCTTGTACATATCTTGTATTTTGACGATTCCATTAACCATTCTTCGTTTTATATCCATCTTATTTTTATTTTTTTAATTTGCGGTGCAGGTGTTATAGGTGCCTTTTATTGGTTCAGACAGAAGCTTATTCCGTTTTATCGCTTGAAGGCAGGCATTATTTTGGCTGCAACTGTCACAGCCAGCAGCTTCTTGGTCATGCTCGCTATAAGGCAAGGGCGGCAGGTCATCTCCTTTAATTATCCTAATAATATAATTCAATTGCTTAAATTGCTTGTCCTGTTTTTTGTTGTCACAATGTTTAGTATGGCTTTGCAATGGTGGCTTTCCAAGAAGACGATTTTGGAATCCTACCATAAGTATAAACTGCTTGTCGAACAATTTTCAGATACTACAGCACTAATTAAAGATGACCGGTGGGAGTATATTAACCCGTCAGGGCTCCGGCTGTTCCAAGCCTATCATGAGCGGGATTTAATAGGGAAATCGATTTATGCGCTCATTGATCCGCGCGATCATGAACGATTTTCACAATGGCTCAGCCTGGCATACATGCAGCAAACTGAGCCGATCGAGCTCAGATGGAAAACCTTTGAGGGAGAGCAGCGCCATACTGAAGTAACATTGCTTATGTGCACAGAGGCGGGGAATGCTTACCAGCAAATATGGATTAAAGATATTATGAAGCAGAAGAAGGAAGAGGAGAGAAGATTATCTGCGGCCAAGCTTTCAGCTACAAAGCATATGGCAGCGTGCATCGCTCATGAAATTAGAAATCCGCTTACTTCAATTAAAGGGTTTTTGCATTTAATTATGAATGGAAGACTCAGCAAAAAAACATATTACACCGTTATGAAACAGGAACTGCTGGATATCGAGTCCATTATTAATAATATGCTGATGCTGGTCAAGCCTCAAACAACGGATTATAAATTGCTGGATATATCGAAGCTGGTGAATGAAGAGATAGCAGGCTTGGAGCAGCTGCTTACGTCTACCTCAGTGCAGATTCAATGCAGAATGGATACTCCGCCCTTGCTCGTTCGAGGGGTTGAGCAGCAGCTGCGCATCGTATTTCATAATTTATTGAAAAATGCAACGCAAGCTACACAAGAAGGCGGTACCGTTTACATACAGCTTTATTTGAACAGTATGGATGAGATTGTTATTGTCATTAAAGATGAAGGCGAAGGCATTACGGAGGAGCAGCTGGCTCGTATCGGTCAAGCATATTTTACGACCAAGGAGCAGGGCACTGGCATCGAGCTGATGGTGTCCTATACGATTATCGATCATCATGGCGGAAGAATTAGCGCGGATAGCAAGAAAGGCTTCGGTACGACATATACAATATGGCTGCCGAAAAACAAGCAGGCGACTGGAGCGATCGGAGTGCTGAGCGCGCATGCCGAATTAATTGCAGATAAGCCGTAAGTGCACTCGCTAGGCTGAGACTGCTGACTGCTGAGAATATAACAGGTTATACTGTTTTGATGGCGTGACTCAGTAGGATGTCGATTAATTGTGGATAGGGCAATAAGCAATCGAAAGGGATGTTACTACGATCAAGTTTGGGATTCCGACCGCTGTTGTAGTCCAATTTTTTTGATGAAATAACCCCTCCCTGCATAGGATAAAATTGGTCTACAAAGGCGGACGCTACCGCTTCTCCATTCCCAATCTTGCTCTTCGTTCCCCTTTCTTTTTGCTTGCCAATCGTTGCCCGCAATTAATCGACACCCTCCTCAGTTCCGTTAGCGTTTACCGCACGGGTACAGAGCTAGGTATCAACCATCACATACTTGTTGCCCTTTCTACAAGGAATCGACAACTTCGATCAATGGTCAGTCGTTCCGCTATTTGGCCCAAAATCGCAGTTTTGAGGAGGTAAAGTGACAGACGTTCCGCTATTGGTCAATAAATCGAAGAATAAGTCCCATTTAGAGCCGGATAGCGGAATGTGTGTCCGCGTAATTTAAAAAAGGGCGGTTTTTAGGCAAATAACGGAACGTGTGACCACGTCCATTCATTGTGAAGCCCAAACTTGATCGCAGTGCCACCTCTGTTGCTTATTTAAGGATGATCATCATACTAGAAGCCAGTTAGTTCAACTGGTAACGTGATTCCAATTTCTTGCCGCCATACCATAGTACAACAATAGTAATCGTAATAACGACAAACCGCCAAGGCTGCTGCATGGCATGGGAAATATCGAAGCTAATAAGAGAAATGATCAGAATCATGACAGCTTTTCCAAGTACAGTTGCAAGGAAAAAAGTATGAAAGGGAACTCGGCTTAGGCCGGCGACAACCGTAATAACAACAGACGGTGTAAAGGGAAAGCTGGACAGCAAAAATAACGGCGAGAAGCCTTTCCTATCGATCCAGTTAAAAAAGCGCTCTGACTTTGGATATTTTTTTTCAATACGAGCTTTTACATTTTTTCCGAAATAGCGGCAAATTAAAAATAACACTACTTTTCCGGCCGTTACACCTACCCAGGATAAAAGGAATCCAACGCCCAAACCGTAAATGTTTACATTCGCTGCAATAATAACGATGAGCGGAAGAAAAGGCAGGAACGCTTCCACAAAAGGCAAGAGAATGCCTGGGAGAGGGCCGTATTCTGAAAGACGCTCCAATGTTTGCTGCATTTGCTCCAAATCCAAATTTTTGAGCTTATCTATCCAATCGTGCAATTGACTCATTACTAATCCCCGTTCTTGTAGATAATTGCGTAGAAGATCCCGATTATTGCAAATAATATGGCGCTTGTCCAAATAACAGAAATCGAGCCATTCCAAAGTGCGATGAAGCCCCCCGCAACAGGTCCAATCATGACCCCTACGCCTTCGAAGGCGGAAAGCATTCCCCAGCCCAAACCTTCTTGCTTGGGCGGCACATAAGAAGCCAGCAAGGCATTCCATGTAGGTAGAATTGCGGAATAGGCAATTCCTAAGCCTATGGCAATAAATAAACAATACCAAAATGATAAGCCCCATGCCAATACATAAAGACAAATTGCAAATGCGCTAAATCCAATTCCTAGAAACCAGCGTTTGCCGCCTAGCCGGTCTGCAAGCTTGCCCATCGGTATTAATCCGATAACGGCACAAGCTCCGCCAGCTGTTAGCAGGATGGAGTATTGTATACCTGAAAGGCCCAGGTTGTCTTGGGCAAAGGCAGGCAGAATAGGCAGCAGCATGCTGGCGCCGAGCGTCTGTAAAATCATGCCCGGCAGCAATAGACGCATCTGCGAGATTTGCTGCTTCAAAACTTGGAACTGCTTCCCTAATGGAACAGGTGTAGCGCTGGCTGCTGCTTCTTTTTTCATAAATGGCGTAAGAATACACGCAAGTAAAGATAATCCAACAAGCAGCTGATAGGCAAACGGCGTGCTATAATCTAATATGACATTGCAAACGATAGGTCCGCTGCCGAGGCCGACAAGCCATATCGTGTATAACACGCCCATTTGCGTCGCACGATGCTCCTCTGTTACTTTAGTAAGACACACGATCCAAAGAGGAGACATGCCGACACCGTAAATCGCAGCTGCACCTATAAACATCCATGGCAAATCGGCGAATTGCAAAGTATATATTCCGATGAGAGAAAGAATGAAGCCAACGAGGACCACTAATCTTCCTGAGAAACGATCCAACAAATAGCCTATGACCATCTTGAGCACAGTATCGACAATATAATGAGCCGAAATAGCTATGCCAATAATATCAGACGATAAGCCTAATGTTTTTGTTCCATAAATCGGCAATAAACTAACCAGCACTGCGCCACGAACAAATTCTACTATAAATAATATGACTGAGACGAGCTTCATTTCAGCTCCAAACCAGGCTTTGGCTGTGGTTGATGTGTGCACGATATAACTCCTTTATATGTAAGTTATTATCATTATTAATGTTTGTAAGGTAAAATATCCAGTTTGTGATGAAATTAAATGATTCATTTGTTAAATATTGTACGAAAAAACTGCTGGGAGGTTTCAGATGAAGACATTGAAACGGTTGTTTGCTTGGCTAATGATAATACTATTAGTGGCAGTTATTATAACAGTAAGCTTAATTATTTACATCAGACCTTCGGATAATCTCGACCTTAATTATTCCAACATATCAATTGCGGATAAAATATTGGAAAATGTACAAAAGCGCAGCTTAGATATAGAACTCACACAAAGAGAGGTAAATAATCTTATTAAAAAAAATTTGATACCGGAATATTCCGAGGACATAACGATTAAAGGCGCTGATTTTCAGCTGCGTGATGGAGGAATTATAGCACTTTTGCATATAAAATATAGAGGCGTGGTAGATGCACAAATAGTGGCTGATTATGACTTGACTTGGAATAAACCGAACTTACAGCTGGTGCCTGTTTCTTTGGCTATGAAAAAGATTAAGCTGCCTGTGCAATTATTGGAGCCAATAAATGTACCTATTGAATTGCCCGCTGATGACATTGTCAGTATAAAGACAATGAATGTGACAACTGAGAGCGTCAAGCTAAAGCTGGGACTTAATCGCCTTGATTGGTTAGGTAGGTAATAGGCTGGAGCGATATAGAAAGGGCGTGCCCGAAGTCATTTATTAATGATTTGGGTACGCCCTTCCGTTATTAATTTCGTTTAACTATCACAACTCTTACTCAATCACTAGTCCTGCGCTTGCATAGCCTGCAGTTGTCTGAAGGACAGCAATGCCTGCAGTTTCTGCAGATACTACTAACAGCAAGCGAGTTCCTGCAGTGACAGGTATATTAAGCCCAGTTGTAATACCTCTAGCCGCAGTACCAATAGCAAGTATGCCTGTTAGTGAAGGAGCTAGTGTTACTGTCGCGCCAGGTACAGGAGAGAATATATTGTCCGTACCGGTTGATTGATACATAGTTGCAGTTAGAGTAACTGAACCAGTTAAGAGGGAAAGAGCGGCAGTAATGCTAAAGTATGCTGCCATGCCAGTAATGACGCCATCACGCGGCATGCTGTAAGCGAAGTTTAGCAGTGTACCGGCAGCCCCGGTCAAGTCGATTTCTTGGCCTACAAGCAATGCTGTAGTTCCACTATTGCCAAAGCCTATCAACCCGACGTTTCCAGCAAGTCCAGATACAAGACTTGTTAATGCAACAGGCAGTCCGGATGAGAATGGAATTAGAGCGCCTGGTCCAGGTTCGCCAGTAGGCCCTGTAGGCCCTGTAGGTCCTGTAGGTCCAATATCGCCAGTCGCACCAGTGGCACCAGTAGCTCCATCAGCACCCGTAGCACCAGTAGCTCCGTCGGCTCCAGTAGCACCAGTCGCTCCATCGGCACCCGTCGCACCAGTCGCTCCGTCGGCTCCAGTAGCACCAGTA